>NZ_JANX01000463.1 GCF_000767795.1 Inquilinus limosus MP06
AGCGCTCGAACAGCTTGACGCCGACCCGCCGCTCCAGCCCGTCCAGCCGCCGGCTGACGGTCGGCTGGGTGGTGCGCAGCGCCCGCGCGGCGGCGCTGAGCGACCCGTGCCGGGCGACGGCGAAGGCGATCTTCAGATCGTCCCAATCCATGTAGAGACTATACGGAACTGCATGGATGGCCGGGAAGGCCTATCCTCAAATTGTCATGCCCGGGCTTGACCCGGGCATCCAGAGACTGTCGAGATCTTCTGGATTGCCGGGTCAAGCCCGGCAATGACAGGGAGGGTGGCCGGCGAGCCCTTACGGGCAGGGGTTCGGATAGGCCGTGTGGATCGCGTCGATGCCCTGGATCACCTCGGCCGACAGCGTCACATCGGCCGCGGCGATGTTGGTGCGCAGCTGGTCCATCGAGGTGGCGCCGATGATCACCGCGGTCATGAACGGCCGCGATAGGGCATAGGCGATGGCCATCTGCGCCGGGTCCAGCCCATGCTCGCGCGCCAGGGCGATGTAGCGTTTCGTCGCCGCCTCGGCGTTCAGCGTGTCGTAGCGCGACTTCCGGCCGTCCACCGCCCGGCGCGATCCCGGCGGGATCTGGCCGTCGAGATACTTGCCGGTCAGGGTCGCGGCGGCGAGGGGCGCATAGCCCAGCAGCCCGATATCCTCGCGATGGGCGCATTCGGCGAGGCCCACCTCGAAGCTGCGGTTCAGCAGGTTATAGGGGTTCTGGATCGAGACGGGCCGCGGCAGGCCGAGACGGTCCGACGCCTCGACGAAGCGCATCAGGCCCCAGGGCGTCTCGTTCGACAGGCCGACATGGCGGATGCGGCCGGCCTTCACCTCGTCGGCCAGTGCCGCCAGCGTCTCCTCCGGCGCGATGAAATCCTCGGCCGCGTCATGGGCATAGCCGAGCTTGCCGAAGCTGTTCACCTGGCGATTCGGCCAGTGCAGCTGGTACAGGTCGATCCAGTCGGTGCGCAGCCGCTTCAGGCTGGCCTCGACCGCGGCCTTGACGTTCTTGGCATCCAGCCGCGGCTTGCCGTCCCGGACATGGGTCAGATGGGCGCCAGGGCCGGCGATCTTGGAGGCCAGCACCACCTGGTTGCGCTTGCCGGTCTTCGCGAACCAGCTGCCGATGATCTCCTCGGTCCGGCCATAGCTCTGCGGTGTCGGTGGCACCGAATACATCTCGGCCGTGTCCCAGAAGGTGACGCCGCGGTCGAGCGCATAGTCCATCTGCGCATGGCCCTCGGCCTCGGTGTTCTGCGTGCCCCAGGTCATGGTGCCGAGGCAGATCGCGGTGACATCGAGGCCGGTGCGGCCGAGCGGACGCTGTTCCATCGGGGACTCCGGGAGATCGGGATTGTCTGACGATTTCCCGTTCTATAGCCGGAAACCGGGACGGACGGAACCGTCTGCGCCACCGGAGGGCGAAACGGACCGCAGCGGCTTGCCGTTGGCGCCAAACTGTTATAAATATTGCCTATTATCCGACACGAGTTCGATTTCTTTACAGCCCCACATTCCATGATCGCCATCGCATTGGCGAATACAAAATTCAATATTGAAGGTGGGAAAATATGATTTTCGTCAATATAATCCAACCCAATGGCCGCTGGCTTTTTATCGATCGCAGATACGGCAATCATCGCGGCAAGATCCCGCAGGAAAAGATGCTGGAGGACGGGTTTCACGTCTTCGAGGCGAAGAACGATGCCGGCGAGATCGCCTTCCGCAAGACCATTCAGGGCCAGCCGAAAAACCCGGTCACGCTGGATCCGGTGAAACCGCCGGAGCCGATCAGGCGATGACCGGCCACCTCGCGCCGCGGCCCGTGCGGCGCTGGGGGCCGCCCATCGCCATGGCCGCAGCCTTCCTGTCGGCCTGCGCCTATCCCACCCGGAACGAGGCGCTGACCGACCCGGCCCAGACGCGCTACGACTATCAACAGGCCCGGGCGGCCGACGGGATGCCGGACACGCTGGTCATCGTCACCGCCTCCGGCGGCGGCGCACGGGCCACGGCCCTCGCGCTTTCCGCCCTCCAGGCGATGGACGAGATCAAGCTCCGCTCCGGCGCGTCGACCCTGGCCCGGCAGGTCGACATCGTCTCCTCGGTCTCGGGCGGCAGCGTGGCCGCCGCCTATTTCGCCCTGAACGGGCCGGGGAAGCTCGATCTCCTCAAGCAGAACTTCCTCCAGAAGGACGTCATGACGACCCTGGAGGTCCAGGGCCTCAACCCGGTCGGGCTGGCGACGCTGTCGACCCCGGCGGTCGAGCGCATCGATCTGCTGATCGACTATCTCAGCCGCGACAAGGTCTTCGGGAAGACGACATTCGACGCCTTACTGGACGGCCGGGACCATCCCTATCTCATCCTCAACGCAGCCGACATGGTGGAGGGAACGCCGTTCTCCTTCACCCAATACACCCTGGACCTGCTGTGCAGCGACCTGTCCAAGGTCAGGATCGCCACGGCCGTCGCCGCCTCGGCCGCCTTTCCGGTGGCCCTGTCGCCCGTCACCCTGAAGAACTATTCCACGGCAGGCCATTCCTGCGACCCGGACAGCACGGCCTGGGTGCAGACGGCACTCGAAACCGACTGGGCCCAGGACCCCGGCCGGGTCAGCCGGGGTCGGGCGGCTCAGGCCTATCTCACCGGCGCGAAATCCTATGTCCACCTGCTCGACGGCGGCATCGCCGACAATCTCGGCGTGGCCGAGCCCCTGCGCCTGCTGACGACGGAGGACGATCTGTCGTCGGATTTTCCCGAGCAGATCGTCTCGGGCCAGATCAGGAAGCTGGTCTTCGTCATGATCAACGCACGGTCCGCCAAGCCGTCCGAGCTGGACCACGCGCCCGACACGCCCGGCGCGATCTCCATGCTCACGGCGTCGATCTACGCTCCGATCGACCGGGCGGCCGCCGGCGGCGCCTACCAGGCGCGAACCCTGATCCGCGAGCGCCTGGCCGGGTGGGCCAATCAGGCCGAACGGGCGGGAACGCCGCAGATCGCGAAGCGGCTTCGGGCCTTGGCGGATCAGGCGAAGTTCGTGCCGGTCGAGCTCGATGCGATCGGGGAGGACGACTGCCGCCAGACGATGCAGACCATACCGACCAGCTGGACCTTGAGCGCGCAGCAGCTCGACGCGACGCTCAGGATGGGCCGCGCCCTGTTCCTGGACAACGCCGGGGAGATCCTCGCCACGATCGGCGGCAGCACCACCGCCCCGCTGCGGGGCAATGTCGATGCGGTCTGCCGCAGCCTGCAGAACGTATCCTGGTGAGGCGCGTCACCCCGCCCGGTCCAGCCCGCTCGACCGGATCAGCTCGACAACCGCGGGGGTGATGCGCTCGACGATCAGCTTCACCCCCGTCGGGTTGGGGTGCATGCCGTCGGCCTGGTTCAGCGCCGCGACCGTCGCCACCCCGTCGAGGAAGAAAGGGTACAGCGTCACGCCATGGGCCTTGGCCAGGTCGGGGAAGATCGGGTCGAAGGCCTTGGCGTAGGCCGGGCCGAGATTGGGCGCGGCGCGCATCCCGGCCAGCAGCGTCGGCAGCTTCTCCTGCCCCAGGCGGGTGAGAATCTTGTCGAGATTGGCCCGGGTCGAGGCCGGGTCGACGCCGCGCAGCATGTCGTTGGCGCCGAGCTCGACCAGGACCAGGTCGGGCTTGTCCGCCAGCGCCCAGTCCAGCCGGTCGAGCCCGCCGGCGCTGGTGTCGCCGGAGACGCCGCCGTTCAGCACCGTCACGTCGAAGCCCTGGGCACGCAGCGCCGCCTGCAGCTGCGGCACGAAGCCGTCCGCCGGGTCCAGGCCGAAGCCGGCGGTCAGGCTGTCGCCGAGCGCGAGGATGCGGATCGTTCCCGCCTGAGCCAGGGCGGGCAGCGCGGCGACGGCGCACAGCGCCAGCAGCGCCGCATTGAAAAGGCGCCGCGCGGCGCCATCTGTCCGGAATCGGGCGAAAGGGATGCGCATGGACGGGACCACTCCTGCACCGCAGGCCGGCTTCGGGGCCGGAAAGGCCACCCCGCCCAGCATCCGGCTGACCGATGTGCACCTTGAATTGGCGAGCGCGGCGGGCCCCGTCAACATCCTGCGCGGAATCGACCTGTCGGTCGCGGCCGGCGAGGTGGTGTCGATCGTCGGCCCTTCCGGCTCCGGCAAGTCCAGCCTGATGATGCTGGTCGGCGGGCTGGAACGGCCCACCCGAGGCAGGGTCGAGGTCGCCGGGCGCGAGCTGTCGGCGCTGAGCGAGGACAGGCTGGCGCTGTTCCGGCGCGACCATGTCGGCATCGTGTTCCAGAACTTCCACCTGGTGCCGACCATGACGGCGCTGGAGAACGTCGCCATCCCGCTGGAGTTCGCGGGCGCCCGCGACGCCTTCGACCAGGCGGCGGAGCGGCTGCGCGCGGTCGGCCTCGGCCACCGCCTGGGCCACTATCCCGGCCAGCTGTCGGGCGGCGAGCAGCAGCGCACCGCCCTGGCCCGCGCCTTCGCTGCCGACCCCGACGTGATCCTGGCCGACGAGCCGACCGGCAACCTGGACGGCGAGACCGGGCGTCAGGTGATCGAGCTGATGTTCGACCTGTCGCGCCGTCGCGGCGCCACGCTGCTGCTGATCACCCACGACCCGGCGCTGGCGGCGCGCTGCGACCGCATCGTCCGGTTGGTCGACGGCCGCATCACCGATGCCGGCCTGGCCCCCTCCGCCGCCCTGGCCCGGCTGAAATGAGCTCTCGCGGCGCCGCAGGCGGCGCAACCAGCATGTACAACGCCGCCCGCCTGGCCGGGCGCGAGCTGCGCGGCGGGCTGAAGGGCTTCCGCATCTTCCTGGCCTGCCTGGCGCTGGGCGTCGGCGCCATCGCCGCCGTGCAGTCCGTGGCCGACGGCATCCGCAGCAGCATCGCCGAGGACGGCCAGGCCATCCTGGGCGGCGATGTCGAGCTGCACCGCCTGTACCAGCCGGCGACGGCGGCGGAGCGGGCGCGGTTCGAGGCCGCCGGCCGGGTGTCGGAGGTCGTCGAGACCCGCGGCATGGCCCGCAGCCCGCGCGACGAGGCGACGACGCTGGTCGAGCTGAAGGCCGTCGACGGCGCCTATCCGCTGTATGGAAAGATGGAGCTGGAGGGCGGCGGCGACCTGCGGGCCGCGCTGGCCCCGCGCGACGGCGTCTGGGGCGCCGTGGCCGATCCGGAGGTGGCGGCGCGGCTGGGCCTTTCGG
>NZ_JANX01000464.1 GCF_000767795.1 Inquilinus limosus MP06
AGCGCGGCCTTGATGACCGAGGTGCCGGCGTCGAGGCCGAGCAGATACATGGCGGAACCGCAGACAGAGGCCAATCCGCCCCGGCTAGCGGAGCGGAGGGCCGGCGGTCAAGCGGCGTTCACCGACTCGCTCTGCGACAGCAGGGCGAAGATCGCGTCCGCGGTCTGGCAGCCGCGCAGCTTCTCGCACAGGCTCTCGTCCCGCAGCATGCGGCTGATACGGGCCAGCGCCTTGAGATGGTCCGCCCCCGCCCCTTCCGGCGCCAGCAGCAGGAAGACGAGGTCGACCGGCTGCTCGTCGACCGCGTCAAAGTCGATCGGACGCTCCAGCCGGGCGAAGGCACCGAACACGCCCTGCAGATGCGGCAGCTTGCCGTGCGGGATGGCGATGCCGCGGCCGACGCCGGTCGAGCCCAGCCGCTCGCGCTCCAGCAGCACGTCGAAGATGAAGCGCTCGTGCTGGCCGGTCAGTTCGGCGGCACGGCGGGCCAGCTCCTGCAGGGCCTGCTTCTTGCTGGCAGCCTTCAGATTGGCGAGAATCGCCTCGGGGCGGAGGAAATCAATCATGACGGATCGGACGCGCCGCCCTCAGGCGGCGGCATCCTCGGTCCCTTTCGGATCGACCCAGCCGATGTTCCCGTCGGGGCGGCGGAACACCATGTTGAGCCGGCCATGGGCCTGGTTGCGGAACATCAGCGCCGGCAGGTCGCCCAGGTCGAGGCGCATCACCGCCTGCAGCACCGTCAGGCTCTCGATCGAGGTCGAGACGTCGGCGATGACGATGGGTTGGTTCGGCTCCTCGCCGTCCAGCAGCTCCTCGGATTCGGCCTCGAGGATATAGGCCTGGGCCGGCAGGGCCGGCTGCTGGCCGTCGCCGTTGTGGTGGTCGCGCAGCCGGCGCTTGTAGCGGCGCAGCCGCTTGGCCAGCTTGTCGGCCGCAGCGTCGAAGGCGTGGTACGGGCTCTCGGCCTCCGCGTTGCTCTGCAGGAGGATGTTGCGGCCGACATGGACCGACAGGTCGCTCCGGATCAGATGGGCGTTGCGGGAAAAGACGACATTCGCCTCGATCGCGTTGTTGAAATACTTCGCGGTCGTGCTGTTGAGGGCGTCGCTGACATGGGTGCGCAATGCGTCACCGACGTCGATCTGCTTGCCTCGAACGGTCAGTTGCATGGCTGTCGCTTCACTGCTGCACGATGGAGAACGGGCGCCCAAAATGAACCGGGCGGCCGTGGAGGGCCGCCTTCGGGCGGCGACCATAGGGACGGGGCGCCTTCCTGTCAACGAAGGGGCCCGGACCCCGGGCTGCGGACGAAGCTGGGGGAGCGCTCATCGGCTCAGACCCTTCTCTCGTCGTCGTTGGACGGAGGATGGTATCCGCATCCCCTCACGGTACTTGGCGACGGTCCGCCGTGCAATGTCGATCCCCTCCCCGCGCAGGATTTCGACGATCCGGTCGTCGGACAGGATCGCATCCGCCGGCTCCGCGTCGATCATGGTGCGGATGCGGTGGCGCACCGCCTCGGCCGAATGCGCGTCGGCCCCGCCCGCCCCCTGGATCGCCTGGGTGAAGAAATACTTCAGCTCGAACACGCCGCGCGGGGTGGCGATCACCTTGTTGGTGGTGACCCGGCTGATCGTGCTTTCATGCATGTCGACCGCCTCGGCCACGTCCTTCAGCGTCAGCGGCTTCAGGTGCTGCACGCCGCGGACGAAGAAGGCGTCCTGCCGGCGCACGATCTCCGACGACACCTTGAGGATGGTGTTGGCCCGCTGGTCCAGGGCGCGGACCAGCCAGTTGGCGTCGGCCAGGCAGGTGCCGACATAGTCGCGGTCGACCTTGCTGCGGGCGCCGCGGCTGATCTCGGCGTGGTAGCGGCGGTTGACCAGCACCCGCGGCAAAGTGTCGGCATTCAGCTCGACCACCCAGCCGATCTCCGGCTGCGCGCGCATCAGGATATCCGGGATCAGGGTCTGCGCGATCTCATGGTCGAAGGCGGCGCCCGGCTTGGGGTCGAGAGCGCGGATCTCGGCGATCATCTCGGCCAGGTCCTCGGCGTCGACGCCGCACAGCCGCATCACCGCGGCCAGGTCGCGCCGGGCCAGCAGGTCGAGATGATCCAGCAGGGTGCGCATCGCCGGGTCCAGGCGGTTGCGCTCGGCCAGTTGGATGGCCAGGCATTCGGCCAGGCTGCGGGCGAAGATGCCGGGCGGGTCCAGCCGCTGGCAGCGGCGCAGCACCGCCTCGACCCGCTCGGCCGGGCAGCCCATGGCGGCCGCCACCTCCTCGACCGTGGCGCCGAGATATCCCGTCTCCTCCAAGAGGTCGACCAGCCGCACCGCGATCAGCCGGTCGGCCGGGGCGGTGAACTCGATCGCGACCTGGCTCAGCAGGTGGTCGCGCAGGCTCGGCCGCTCGGCCAGCGTCTCCTCCAGGCCGGGCAGGTCGTCGGCGAAATCCGCCCGGCCGCGGCCCGAGGCGGCGAATTGCGCCTCGCCGCCATAGTCGTCGTTGCGGTCGGTGGCGCTGGAGCCGGTGAACAGGTTGCCCCAGTCGGTGTCGAGCGGCGCGTCGGCGGAGACGATGGCCGGCGGCTCCGCCGCCGTCAGCGCGACGTCGGCCGCCACCGTCCGCCCCGATCCAGGATCGGGAGGCTCGATGTCGTTCCGGTCGCCGGTGCTGTCGCCGCCCTCGTCACCACGCTCGCCCTCCTCCCGCTCCAGGAGGGGGTTGCGCTCGAGCTCCGTCTCGACAAAGGCCGAGAGCTCGATGTTGGAGAGCTGCAGCAGCTTGATCGACTGCTGCAGCTGCGGCGTCATGACCAGCGCCTGGCTCTGCCGGAGCCCGAGGCGTTGCGAGATGGCCATGGTCGCCCGGTGGTCTACAGGCTGAAGCGTTCGCCCAGATACACGCGCCGCACCTCCTCATTCCCGACGATGTCCGATGGCAACCCTTCCATCAGAACACGCCCGTCGTGGAGGATATAGGCCCGATCGACGATATCGAGGGTCTCGCGCACATTGTGGTCGGTGATCAGCACGCCGATGCCGCGGTCGCGCAGATGGGCCACCAAGTCGCGGATATCGCCGACCGCGATCGGGTCGATGCCGGCCAGCGGCTCGTCCAGCAGCATGAAATGCGGATGGCTGGCCAGGGCCCGCGCGATCTCGACGCGCCGCCGCTCGCCGCCCGACAGCGCCAGCGCCGGGGTGCGGCGCAGATGGCTGATCGAGAACTCGGCCAGCAGGTCCTCCAGCACCGCCTCGCGGGTCGAGCGGTCGGGCTCAGAGATCTCCAGCACGGCGCGGATGTTCTGCTCGACCGTCAGGCCGCGGAAGATCGACGCCTCCTGCGGCAGGTAGCCGATGCCCATCCGGGCACGGCGGTACATCGGCAGGTCGGTCAGCTCCTGCCCGTCCAGGAGGATCGTGCCGTAATCCGGCTGGATCAGGCCGGTGATCATGTAGAAGCAGGTGGTCTTGCCGGCGCCGTTCGGGCCCAGCAGGCCGACCGCCTCGCCGCGCTGCACCTGCAGGCTGACGTCGCGCAGCACCGGGCGCTTCTTGTACTGCTTGCCGAGGTTGCGGGCGACGAGCCCGTCATTCTTGGCGACGAGGCGCGGCGCGGATGCCGTGTCGGAGGGTTGCAGGCTGGTCGGGCTGATCGGCTTGGTCATCCCCTCCCCCTACTTCTTCGGCGCCGTCTGGGCCGGCGGCTTCGGCGCGGCCTGGCCGGCGGCGCCCGGCAACCCCGAGGTCTGGCCCTTCTCGTCCGGCACCAGCAGGGCCCGGGCGCGGCCGCCCTGGCCCGGCCTGGTCAGCAGCTTGCTGACGCCGCTGGCCATATCGACCTCGGCATAGTCGCCGTTCAGCTGGTTGCCGCCGCGGGTCAGGTGGACATTGTCCGTGATGGTCGCGAACTGGCTCTTGACGTCGTAATGGCCGGTCTGGCCGGTGACCACGTCGGTCGCCGTGGTCAGCCGGACATTGCCGTCGGCATCGACCGTCGACAGCGCCTTCTGGCCCTTGTCGTCCGGGGCGAAATGGCCGGTCAGCGTGTCGGCGCGCAGGCTCTTCTGCTCCTTGGCGCGGGTCGCCGTGGCGTTGCCGCGCGCGATCGCCACGTCCTCGGCCTGGCGGTACACCATGCTGTCGGTGGCGGTGATGACGTCGTCCTTGCTGACGAACCGCAGATTGCCGCCGGTCAGGGTGAAGGTCTGGGCGTCGAGCTCGTAGACCCCCTTTCCGCCGGTGACGGTGGTGTCGTCGCCGCGGGTGATCAGCACATTGCCTTCGGCCGTGGCCCGGAAGATCTCGGTGCTCTTGTCCGGCAGCTCGCGGTAATAGGCGGTCAGGACGTCGGCCTTCACCGTCAGGTCGCCGCGCTTGTACACGGCGTTGCCGCGGGCGATGTAGGTCTTCTCGTTCTGGTGCCACTCCAGCGCGTCGTCGGCCTGGATCTCGGACGGCTCGCCCTTGCCGCCGCCGAGCTGCAGCTGCTGTTGCGCCAGGGCCGGCGTGGCCGCGGCGGCGAGCAGGACAGCGAGAATCAGCGGGCGGATCATTGCGGCGTTCCTTGAAAGGCCTTGTCGGCGCCGGGCTTGAGAAACAGCTTGGTCGGGCCGGTGAAGATGATGACGTCGCCCTGCTGCTCGACCTTGAAGCCCCCGGCCGACAGATTACCGAAGGGCCCCTCCGCCGTCACCGGCGTGCTGCTGCGTGCGCCCTTGTCGGCCAGGTCGATATCCGCGGCGTCGGTGACCAGGGTGGTGCCGTCGCTGCGGCGCAGGGTGACATTGCCGGTGAGATGCACCGACTTGGTGCCGCGATTGAGCTTGCCGGCCTGGGCGTCGAGGGTCATCAGCATGCCGCTGGGCAGCTTCAGCTCGCCCTTGGGCCGGTTCAGGTCGAACACCTCGTCCTGCACTTGCTTGGCCAGCGTCGCCCAGACGGTGTAGGGGCGCGCCGCCTCGTCGACGCCGCTGTAGCGCGGATTCTGGATCTCGCCGGCCGCGGCGGCGGCGCGCTCGGTCGGATTCGAGATGTCGACCTGGGACGAGTGCAGCTCCGGCCACAGCACGATCAATGCGACGATCAGCAGGCCGATGATCGGCAGGCCGTATTTCAGCACCCCGACCATGCGGCTGTAGGACCGGCTGAGGCTGCCGGCATGGCCGGCCGCGGCCAGGCGCGCGCGACGGCCCGCGGCGCTGGCGTTGCGCTGCGTC
>NZ_JANX01000465.1 GCF_000767795.1 Inquilinus limosus MP06
CTCGCCATCGGCACCGCGGCGGGGATCGCCGGCATCGGCGCCGGCCGGGCCCGCCTCGTCGCGGCCCGGGCCACGGCCCGCTGACGCCGGACCGGGGACCACGATGCCAGTCGACACTCAAGCCAGCCGCAGCCATGCCGGCTTCGGGGCCGGCGCGGCGCTCGGCGCCTTCCTGATCTGGGGCTTCGCGCCGCTCTACTTCAAGGCGGTGGAGCATGTCGGCGCCTGGCAGATCGTGGCGCATCGCATCCTGTGGAGCGTCGTCATGCTGGGCCTGCTGCTGCTGGCCCTCGGGCGGCTGCACGAGATCGGCGACGTGCTGCGCAGCCGCCGCCGCTTCTTGACCTATTGCGCCACCACCGCCCTGGTGACCGCGAACTGGAGCGTCTTCATCTGGGCGGTGCTGAACGGTTATCTGGTGCAGTCGGCGCTCGGCTATTACCTGAGCCCGCTGATCAATGTCCTGCTCGGGGTCGCCTTCCTGGGCGAGCGGCTGAGCCGGGCGCAGGTGGGGGCTGCGTGCCTGGCCGGGGCGGGCGTCATGATCTCGGTGATCGGCGCCGGCGAGATCCCGTGGATCGCACTGGCCCTGGCCCTGACCTGGGGCTTCTACGGCCTGATCCGCAAGCGCGAGAGGATCGATCCCTTCGTCGGGCTCATGGTCGAGACGGCCTTCCTGCTGCCGGTCTGCCTGGCCTATCTGCTGTGGCTGTGGAGCCAGGGCGCCGGCGCCTTCGGCCCGGTGGCGGCCGGCGGCGAAGGCTGGGCGATGTCGCTGGCGATCATGGCCTCCGGCCTGATCACCGGCCTGCCGATCGTGCTGTACATGATCGGGGCGCGGCATCTGCCCCTGTCGACCGTCGGGCTGCTGCAGTACCTGTCGCCGAGCATCAACCTGGTGCTGGCGACGCTGGTGTTCGAGGAGCCGCTGCGGCCGGCCACGCTGGTGACCTTCGGCTTCATCTGGGCCGGCCTTGTCCTGTTCACCATCGACGCCACCCGGCGCGCCCGCCTGCCGGTGGCGCCGCGCCACGGCGTGGGCTGAAACAGAAAAAGGGGCGCCCCGGAGGGCGCCCCTTCTTCCGTCGGACAGCCGGCCGAGGATCAGCGGCTGTAGAACTCGACCACCAGGTTCGGTTCCATCTGGACCGGGTACGGCACGTCGGCCAGGGCCGGGGTGCGCACGACCTTGCCCTTGAAGGCGCCGTGGTCGACCTCGATGTACTCCGGCACCTCGCGCTCGGAGGACGCGATGGCGCCCAGGATCAGGGCCATCTCGCGCGACTTCTGCTTGATCTCGATCACGTCGCCGTCCTTGACCTGGTAGGAGGCGATGTTGAGGCGCTTGCCGTTCACCAGGACATGGCCGTGGTTGACCAGCTGGCGGGCGGCGAACACGGTCGGGACGAACTTCATCCGGTAGACGACGGTGTCCAGGCGGCGCTCCAGCAGGCCGATCAGGTTCTCGCCGGTGTCGCCCTTGCGGCGCACGGCCTCGTCGAACAGGCGGCGGAACTGCTTCTCGCCGATGTTGCCGTAGTAGCCCTTCAGCTTCTGCTTGGACATCAGCTGCGTGCCGAAATCGGTCGGCTTCTTGCGCCGCTGGCCATGCTGGCCCGGGCCGTATTCGCGGTTGTTCAGGGGGCTCTTCGGACGGCCCCAGAGATTGACGCCAAGGCGGCGGTCGATCTTGTGCTTCGAATTCTGGCGCTTGCTCACGCGCGCGGTCCTTCTTCTCTCATGTTGTCCCGGTAGGCCCTGCCAATGGCAGAGCGGGGCGCCGGCTCACGCACCGGACCCGCGTTCCCGGGAATGGAAGCGGTGAAGAACGCCATTTGGGCCGCAATGTCAAGCCCGAAGCCGCTTTCCGCTACCCCGGCAGATAATGAATATGGGGCCGGCCGTGATGCGGCGACCGCTCGACATGGGCCCGCACGCCGAACACCTCGCGGATCCGCGCCTCGGTCAGGATCTCCTCCGGCGCGCCGACGCAGACCACCCTGCCCTCGCGCAGCAGCGCCACGGCATCGCAGAACATCGCGGCTAGGTTCAGGTCGTGCAGCGCCACGATGCTGGTCGCCGGCAGCCGGCCGACCAGCGCCAGGATCTCCAGCTGGTGCTGCACGTCGAGATGGTTGGTCGGCTCGTCCAGCAGCAGTTCGGACGGGGTCTGGGCCAAGGCGCGGGCGATCTGCACCCGCTGCCGCTCCCCGCCTGACAGCGTGTGCCAGGACTGGCCGCGCTTGCCCTCCAGCCCGACCCGGTGCAGCGCATCCGCCACCGCCGCGTCGTCGCGGCCGCTCCAGGGTGACAGCGGGCCGCGATGCGGCGTGCGGCCGAGGCGAACCACGTCCAGCACCGTCACCTGCGCATCGGTCATCGCCTGCTGCTCGACCAGGGCGACCCGGCGGGCGATGGCCGCGCGGGGCAGGTCGGCGATATCCGCCCCGCCCAGGGTGATCACCCCGCTCTCCACCCGCCGCAGCCGGCAGATCAGTCGCAGCAGCGTCGACTTGCCGGCGCCGTTCGGGCCCAGCAGGCCCAGCATCCGGCCGGGCGCCGCCTCCAGCGTCACGCCGTCGACGATCATCCGGCCGCCGGCGCCCCAGCGCACATCCTGCGTCGCGATGGTCATGTCGCCCCTCTGGTCATGCCGACCGCCTCGCCCGGTACAGCAGCACGGCGAAGGCGGGCGCGCCGAACAGGGCGGTGACCACGCCGATCGGCAGGATCTGCTGCGGGATGATGATGCGGGAGACGATGTCGGCCAGCACCATGAAGATGGCCCCGATCATGGCGGAGGCCGGCAGCAGCCGGGCATGGCCGGGCCCGACCAGGAAGCGCGCCGCATGCGGGATGACGAGGCCGACGAACCCCACCGACCCGATGATGCTGACCATGGTCGCCGTCATCGCCGCGGTGGCCGCGAACAGCACCACCCGCACCCGGGTCACGGCGATGCCCAGGGAGGCCGCGGCATCCGCCCCGAAGGTGAAGGCGTCGAGCGCGCGGGCATGCAGGATGCACAGGACGAAGCCGATCGCTGCCACCGGCACGGCCACCTGCACGTCCGGCCAGCGCACGCCGCCGAGGCTGCCGAGCAGCCAGAACATCACGCCGCGCGCCTGCTCGGCATTGGCCGAGGTGGTGACGATGGTGGAGGTCAGGGCGTTGAACAGCTGCGACCCGGCGACGCCGGCCAGGATCACCCGGTCGATGCCGCCGCCCACCCCGGCCGCCAGCAGCGACACCAGCAGGAAGGCCAGGACGGCGCCGATGAAGGCGCCGCCGGACAGCGAGAGCGCGCCGCCGCCGATGCCCGCGATCATCACCGCCACCGCGCCGGTCGACGCCCCGGCTGAGATGCCGAGGACATAGGGCTCCGCCAGCGGGTTGCGCAGCAGTGCCTGCAGGATGGTGCCGGACAGGGCGAGCGCCGCGCCGCAGCAGGCCGCCACCAAAGCGCGGCTGAGCCGGTAGTCCCAGATCACCCCTTCCTGGATCGGGCTGACGGCGAAGCCCGCGCCGAACAGCCGGTTGGCCAGGGTCTGGGCCGTGGTGGCCAGCGGGATCGCCATCTCCCCGATCGACACGGCGAGCGCGATCGCCACCACCAGCGCCGCCAGGGACAGCACCGCCAGCAGGGCGCGGACGCCCCAGCCGCCGTCGAAGAGCGGCCTCACCCCCCGAGACCGAAGCTCTTGATGCCGCGGGCCAGCGCCTCGATGCCGTCGACGGCGCGGATCGAGGGCTGCATCGCCTGCACGTCCATCATCACGAAATGTTTGTCCTTGACCGCCTCGAGCCGGCTGGCGACCGGATCGGTGGCCAGGAAGTTCAGCTTCACCGCGGTGTCGTCGGCGGCGTAGCGTCGGCGGCTCATCTCCGCCATCACGATGATCGCGGGGTCGGCAGCGGCGATGCGCTCCCAGCTCACCAGCGGCCACTCCTCCTCCGTGGTGATGACATTGCGGGCGCCGAGCTGCTGCAGGATGTAGGCCGGCACGCCGTTCCTGCCGGCGACGAAGGCTTCGCCCGCCACCTCCTTGCTGGAGAACCAGAACACCACCGGCACGCCCTTGGCCTGCTGCCCCACCACCGAGGCGATGGCCGCGGCCTCGCGCTGCCGCAGCTCGGCGACCAGCGCCTCGCCCCGGTCGGCGACGTCGAAGATCCGGGCCAGGTCGCGGATCTCCCGATAGACGAGGTCCATGGTGAACAGCTGCTTGCGCACGCCGTCGCCGCCGCCGGAATTGTCCTTGGCGACGCAGTCGGCCGGCGAGATGTAGGTCGGGATGCCGAGGGCGGCGAACTGCTCGCGGGTGCCGACCGACCCCTGTGGCCCGACATGCCACTCATACTGGGCCGCCACCAGTTCCGGCTCCTTGCCGACCACGGATTCGAAGCTGGGATCGTTGTCGGCCAGGCGCGGGATCTTCGCGTTCGCCGCCTCGTATTCCTTCAGCACCGGGCCGAACCAGACGGCGGTGCCGACGATGCGGTCGGCCAGGCCGAGCGACAGCAGGATCTCGGTGCTGCTCTGCCCGATCGACACCGCGCGCTGCGGAGCATGGGCGAAGGTGACGTCGACGCCGCAGTTGCGGATGGTCAGCGGATACTGCGTCGGGTCGGCCCGGGCCGCCGGCGACAGGATGAGAAGCGCCAGGCCGGCCAGGGCCAGGACACGCGAAGGGAAGGACCGGATTACCGCCAAGAGAGTCTCCTGCCCGGGCCACCCCGCCCGGAAAACGGATTGCGCTGCGACGGCAGGTCTCCTGGCTCACGGATCATGGCTTGGCGTCGGCCTTCCCGCCCGGCATCGGGCAGTGGCCTGGCCCTTGAGGGGCCCGTGACGTTCGGCGATCCGCTGACAGTTGCGGGGGCAGCCACGGATTCCGCCCCTCCACTCGATTGGAGAGAGCGCCACCGTGTTCCCTTTTGATCCCGTGCGGGAACCGTCGCCGGGATGTGTATCAGCGCCGCCGCGGCCCGGTCAATCCCGCAGAAGCCCTGGATTCTGCACCAAAAGACACATCTTAAGATATATCTTGAAACCAGTCTCTGTTCGCCATATCTTACGATATATCGAAACTAAGGAGTGAGTTCGATGTTCGGACGACACCATCGTGGGCACCACGGCGATTGCGGCGAGGGCTGGGGCGGCCGGCATGGCCGCGACAATGACGAGATGTGGGCCGGCGGCGGCCGCGGACGCGGCGGCC
>NZ_JANX01000466.1 GCF_000767795.1 Inquilinus limosus MP06
CGCTGATGCCGCTGGACGGCAGCGGCTATGTCCCGGTGCTGCGGCCGAACGGCGCGGCGGTGGAGGCGCTGGCCTTCTCCCCCGACGGCTGCTGGCTGGCGGCGGGCGATGCCGGCGGCCGGGCCGTGCTGGTCGACCTGCGGCCGTGAGGCTCGGTGCAGCGGACCCGTCCGACGTTCCCACGCGCCGGGCCCGGCACTGGCCCGAGGCGCGGCGGGTGCTGGGCCATCCCGATTTCCACCACGGCTTCCGCGAGGCCCAGTCGGGCCGGCCCTTCGATCATCGATACGTCGATGCGCTGCCCAGGCTCGGCCAACTGCGCTACGAGAACGGGCGCCAGATCGCGGCCGAATGCGCCGCCCTGGGATTGTCGGTCGACTGGCCGTCGCCGCATCGCATCCCGCCGGCCTTGAAGCGGGTTGTGCTGGATCGCTTGAGGGCGTCAGAGGCCGCATAGCTCCGATGGGGGCGCGATCAGGCGGAACCGGCACAACCGGGATGTGTTCCTGCGATGCGAGCCCTTTTCGTGCCCCTGGCCGTTCCGAGGAGCCCATGCCGAGCCTGTCCGCCGAGACACCGCGCCTGACGCTGCAGCAGATCGACGCCTACGAGCTGATCCCGCGGCCCAAGCGCATGGCGCGCGCCCCGTCCTTCGACTATGGCACCGGGCCGGACCAGAACCGCTATTTCAGCCGCGCCCAGACGATGGGGAACGTCGCCGGCCTGATGCTGCAGGGGATGGAGTACCTGAACGAGAAGGGGCTGGGCCATGCCCTGAAGATCTGGCTGCGCAACAATGAGCCGGCGATCATCGCCAATCTGCAGGCGCAGGGGGCGAAGGCCTTCGTCGTCTGCATGACGTACTGGACCTGGATCGAGGGCGGCACCGCAACCCGGGTCTACGAATACAACGGCGCCTATATCCTCGGCTATGCCGCCTCCGCCCGCCCGGACGACATCGGCAAGGTCCTGACACCCGAGATGGTCTATGGTCCCAAGGCCAGCCCGATCCGCAGCGGGGCGACCTTCGCCGATACCTATCTGATCGGGCAGGCAAGGGCGCTGTAGGCCCGGAGAGGGCACGGTGCTGGAGGCCTGGGGTGATGAAGATCGACGGCCGATGCCATTGCGGCCATGTCGCCTATGAGGCGGAGATCGACCCGGAGCAGGTGGGGATCTGCCACTGCACCGATTGCCAGGCGCTGACCGGCTCGCCCTTCCGGGTCACGGTGACCGCCGGGCGCGACCGGATCCGGCTGACCGCCCATGAGCCGAAGGTCTATGTGAAGGTCGGCGACAGCGGCCGCCGGCGGCTGCAGTCCTTCTGCCCGGAATGCGGCTCGCCGCTCTTCGTGACCGGCGAGGGCGCGGATGCCGAGGTGTGGGGCATCCGCTGGGGCAGCATCCGCCAGCGCGACCGGCTGGTGCCGAAGCGGCAGGCATGGTGCCGTTCGGCCGTGCCCTGGATCCATCACCTCGAGGACCTGCCGGGCAAGCCGGGCGATTGAGCCCGAAACCGACGGCGCGAAATATTGAACCGTCATGGCGAGCCCGGGAGGGGCGTGGCCATCCAAGGACCGCTCGCACCGGCCTCTGGATGGCCACGGCGCTGCGCGCCTCGCCATGACGAGGAAGGGATCGATCTCTTGTGCCTTGGTCGATATCCGCCCGGCCGCCGCTTTCCGATAGCGCAAAGATGTTATACATTAACGTCAATGGTGCCGCGCCTGCCGGGCGCTATGGTGCCGGACCATCCTTCGCCATCGGCTGATCCATGACCGTGTCGCATCACCACCACGCCGCCCGCCGGGCCGGGGAGATCGGGCCGTCGGCCCTGGCCGCGCCGGTCGGGGCCCGGCTGCTCGTCGCCTTCGCGCTGATCGCGGTGCTGTGGCTGGCCGTGGCCTGGGCCATGGGCTGGTTCGGGGGCGCGGCATGAGCGGTCCATCCGCCATCGGGCGCATCCGCCTCGCCAACCTGACCGCAGGCTATGAGCGGCACCCGGCCGTGCATCACGTCGACGGCAGCTTCGAGCCGGGGACGCTGACCGCCATCGTCGGCCCGAACGGCGCCGGCAAGTCGACCCTGCTGAAGACCATCGCCGGCCTGCTGCCGCCGCTGTCCGGCCATGTCGATCTCAGCGGCCTGCGCCGGCGCGACATCGCCTATCTGCCGCAGCAGGCGGAGATCGACCGCAGCTTCCCGATCTCGGTGGCCGACACGGTGCTGCTCGGCGGCTGGGCCCGCACCGGGATCTTTGGCGGCGCCTCGAAGGAGCTGCGCCGCCGCGCCGCCGAGGCGCTGGAGGCGGTCGGCCTCGGCGGCTTCGAGGCGCGGCCGATCGGCAGCCTCTCCGCCGGGCAGTTCCAGCGCGTGCTGTTCGCCCGGCTGCTGCTGCAGGACGGGCGGGTGATCATGCTGGACGAGCCGTTCACCGCGCTCGACAGCAAGACCACGCGCGACCTGGTCGACGTCGTCCGCCGCTGGCATGGCGAGGGCCGCACCGTCATCACCGTGCTGCACGACCTGGACCAGGTGCGCGAGGTGTGCCCGGACACGCTGCTGCTGGCCCGCGACCCGATCGGCTGGGGCCCGACCGGCGACGTGCTGTGCGCCGAGAACCTGCTGCGCGCCCGCGCCATGGCCGAGGCCTGGGCCGACCGCGGCGAAGCCTGCCGGCGGAGCGCGGCGTGACGGCGGTGTGGGACTTCCTCGTCACGCCCTTCCTCGACTACGCCTTCATGCAGCGGGCGCTAGTGGCCTGCCTGGCGCTGGCGCTGGGCTGCGGCCCGGTCGGGGTGCTGCTGGTGCTGCGGCGGATGAGCCTGGTCGGCGATGCCATGTCGCATGCGGTGCTGCCCGGCGCCGCGGTCGGCTTCCTGGTGTCGGGCCTGTCGCTGTGGTCGATGGGGCTGGGCGGGCTGATCGCCGGCCTGGCCGTCGCCCTGCTGGCCGGCGCCGTCACCCGGGTCACGGCGCTGCGCGAGGATGCGTCCTTCGCCGCCTTCTACCTGATCGCGCTGGCCGCCGGCGTGCTGATCGTCTCGACCCGCGGCAGCAATGTCGACCTGATGCATGTGCTGTTCGGCACCATCCTGGCGGTCGACGACGCGGCGCTGCTGCTGATGGCCGGCATCGCCACGGTGACGTTGATCGCCCTGGCGCTGCTGTA
Organism: Inquilinus limosus MP06; assembly: GCF_000767795.1. Classification (GTDB taxonomy): domain Bacteria; phylum Pseudomonadota; class Alphaproteobacteria; order DSM-16000; family Inquilinaceae; genus Inquilinus; species Inquilinus limosus_E. The sequence continues at coordinate 3,173 of NZ_JANX01000466.1, forward strand.
CCGGCCCTTGGTGGTGGAGTGCTTCGACCCCGGCTATCTGCGCATGGTCGGCGGCGTCGGGGCGATGGTGCACTTCGCCTTCCTGATGCTGGTGGTCTTGAACCTGGTCGGCGGCTTCCAGGCGCTCGGCACGCTGATGGTGGTCGGCCTCATGATGCTGCCGGCGGCGGCGGCGCGGTTCTGGAGCCGGTCGCTGTGGTCGCTGTTCGCCTGGGCGGCCGGCCTCGCGCTCCTGTCCGGCTATTCCGGCCTCCTGGTCTCCTATCACGGCAGCCTGCCCTCCGGCCCCAGCATCGTGCTGACCGCGGGCGGCTTCTACCTGCTGTCGCTGATCTTCGGGACGCATGACAGCCTGCGGGCCCGATACCTGCCCACCGCGCATTTCGCGCACTGAACTCCCCGCAACCGGAGCTATCGCATGAGGATACCGTTCCGCGCCGGCCTGATCGGCCTGTCCCTTGTTGTCCTGTCGCTGCCCGCCGCGGCGGCGGAGAAGCTGCAGGTCGTCGCCAGCATCACCGTCCTCGCCGACATCGCGAAGCAGGTCGGCGGCGACAACGTCGAGGTCCGCAGCCTGGTCGGCCCCAATGGCGACGCCCATGTCTACGAGCCGACGCCGCAGGACGCCCAGGCGGTGACCAAGGCCGGCCTCGTCGTCGTCAACGGGCTGGAGCTCGAGGGCTGGATGGACCGGCTGGTCGCCGCCTCCGGCAGCAAGGCCACCATCGTCGTCGCCACCGAGGGCGTGCCGACCCGGAAGATGGACGAGGACGGGCAGGAGATCACCGATCCGCATGCCTGGAACAGCGCGGCGAACGGCGCCATCTACGCCGCCAACATCGCCAAGGCGCTGGCCGCCGCCGACCCGGCCCATGCCGCGGCCTATCAGGCGAACGGCGCGAAATATGAGGCCGAGCTGAAGGATCTCGACGCCTGGGCCAAGCGCGAGGTGGCGACCATCCCGGCGGCCAAGCGCAAGGTCATCACCAGCCACGACGCCTTCGGTTATCTCGGCGCCGCCTACGGCATCGAGTTCCACGCCCCGGTCGGTTTCTCGACCGAGAGCGAGGCCTCGGCCGGCGACATCGCCAAACTGATCGACCAGATCAAGCGCGAGCACATCAAGGCGGTGTTCATCGAGAACGCCACCGACCCGCGGCTGGTGCAGCAGGTGGCCAAGGCCTCCGGCGCCGAGATGGGCGGCGAACTCTATGCCGAGGCGCTGTCGACCGCCGACGGGCCGGCTTCGACATATGCGAAGATGTTTCAGTATAACATTTCATCCTTGGTCGCTGGGATGAAGCAGAACTGAGGATCGGTGGCTGACGAACCTGACCTCGTCTCTTACCCGTCATCGCGAGGAGCGAAGCGACGTGGCGATCCAGCGGCACCGGCCTCTGGATCGCCACGCCCCTTCGGGGCTCGCGATGACCGGTCAATGTTTCCGACCGCGGCCTAATCCTTCCCCTTCGGCGCTGCCTCCGCCCCGAAGATCGCCTTGGCCAGGCTCATCGTGCCGGGCGGGGTATCGCGCAGATAGGGCAGGGGGCGGCACACCTTCATCGCGGCGACGCCGATGCGGACGCTGAGGATGCCGTTGATCGCGCCCTCGCCGGCGCGGCGGCCGAAGGCGCGCAAGAGGCCGGCGCCCAGAAAATCGCCGAGATAATCGTTCGCGGCCTCGATGCCGCCGGCGATCAGCAGCGTCGTCGCCACCCGGCGGATCAGCGACAGGGTCGCGAACAGGCCGGGGCGGAAGCCCTGGATCTCGGCGATGCGCCGGATCATGCGCAGGTTCAGCGCGCCCGACGCCACCATGTCGACGATGGCGAAGGGCGTCACCGTGGTGATCAGCGCCGTGCGCCGGGCGGTGGCGGCGATGGCGGCGCGGCAGGCGGCGTCGATCGGCCGCTGGGCATGCAGCTCCAAAAGGCCGATCAGCTCCGCCGGGTCGCGCAGCTCGTCGCGCTCGCGCTCCAGCCGTGCCAGCCCGTCGGCCGCGGGGCCATCGGAATGCAGCCGACGGAAGCGGGCGATCACGGCATCG
>NZ_JANX01000467.1 GCF_000767795.1 Inquilinus limosus MP06
GCGGATGGTCTCTCGTGTCATGTCAATCCGTTCGCCCCGCGGGCGCTGTTTCGTCCGCGGCTGTTTCGTGAGCGGCCAGATGCGCGTCGACCGCCGCCAGCACGCGGTCGACCGTCTCCTCGACCGGCCCGTCGCGGCTCTCCACCGTCAGGTCGGCCAAGGCGTAGATGGGGTGGCGCCGCTCCATCAGCTCGGCCAGCAGCGCCTTCGGGTCGCCGCCCCGCAGCAGCGGCCGGTTGCTGCGCTTGGCGGTGCGGGCGGCCAGCACTGCCAGCTCCGCCTTCAGCCAGACCGACAGGCCCAGCTCGGCGATGACATCCCGGGTCTGCGGGTCCATGAAGGCGCCGCCGCCGGTCGACAGCACCTGCACCGGATCGCGCATCAGCCGGGCGATCACCCGCCGCTCCAGGTCGCGGAAGGCCGGCTCGCCATAGCGCGCGAAGATGTCCGGGATAGTGCAGCCGGCCGCCGTCTCGATCTCCTGGTCGGCGTCGATGAAGCCGAGGCCCAGCCGCGCGGCCACGCGCTTGCCCACAGCGGTCTTGCCGGCGCCCATCAGGCCGACCAGAACCAGGGTGCGGGGCAAAGGGCGGTGCAACGTGGTGATCATCGATCCTCTTCCGGGCCCGATCCGGGCGTGTCAGATACCGGCTGGCGGTTTGCCGCCGCCTTGCCGACGGCCTAAGATAGGGTTGCGCCGGGCCCGCCGCATCTGCTTTCTCCAGCCCCGGCCGGCGCATCGGCCTGGTTTCACACCTGTCAGGGGTCCGTCTTGGCTCGTCGTCGTTCGAAGTCGCGCTTTTCGCAAGGTTCCGGTGGTGGCGGCGGGGGCGGCGGCCTCGGCCGGGTGCTGGCGCTCGCAGTGCTGCTGGTCATCGTCGGCGGCGGCGTCGCGCTCGCGGTGATCGACTTCCGGCCGCCGACCCAGACGGTCGAGAAGGTGATTCCTAACGATCAATTCAAATAGGGCCGTGACCGAGGCCGCGGCCCCAAAGCGCCGTCGCGGCCGGCCGCCGGCGCCGCGGCTGCTGCCCCCGCCTGCGGTCGAGGCCTTCCTCGACATGCTGGTGGCGGAGCGCGGCGCCGCCGCCAACACCCGCGAGGCCTATGGCCGCGACCTGCTCGACCTGAACCGTTTCCTCGAGGCCCGCGGCGGCGCCGTCGACCGCGCCGGCACCGACGATCTGCGCGCCTATCTCGGCGATCTGGCGCGGCGGGAAGGGGCCAAGGGCGGGAAGACCGCCGCCCGCACCGCGGCCCGACGCTTGTCAGCGATGCGCCAGTTCTACCGTTTCCTGGTGTCGGAGGGCCGGCGCCAGGACGATCCCTCCGCCGCGCTCGATTCCCCGGCGCTGGGCCGGCCGCTGCCGAAGCTGCTGTCCGAGGACGAGGTCGAGGGCCTGATCGGCGCGGTTTCGGGCCTGTTCGCCGACCCGGAGAGGCTGGCAGAGGGGCTGCGCCTGCTGGCCCTGCTCGAGATCCTCTATGGGGGCGGCCTGCGCGTGTCCGAGCTGGTCGGGCTGCCGCTCTCGGCCCTGGCGCGGGACGGACGGGCGCTGATCGTGCGCGGCAAGGGCGACAAGGAACGGCTGGTGCCGCTGTCGGAACCGGCACGGGACGCCATCGCGGCCTATCTCCCGCATCGCGGCATGTTCTTCGTCAAGGGCCGCGACCGCGGCTTCCTGTTCCCGTCGCGCACCGCCCGCGGTGGCTGCCTGACCCGGCAGCGATTCGGCCAGCTGCTGAAGGACCTTGCGGTCGAGGCGGGGATCGAGCCCAGCCGGGTCAGCCCGCATGTGCTGCGCCACGCCTTCGCCACCCATCTGCTGTCGCACGGCGCCGATCTGCGCTCGGTCCAGACCATGCTGGGCCATGCCGACATCGCCACGACCCAGATCTACACCCATGTGCTGGGCGACCGGCTGCAGAGCCTGGTGGCCGCAGCCCATCCGCTGGCGAAGGCGAAGCGCTCCTAGGTCCCCTGTGGCCGGGCGAAGGTCCACAGCCGGTTCGCCAGGAAGCCCCAGAACAGGACCACCAGCGTGGTCGCGGCCTGGGCCGGCAGGTAGGGCGCGCCGAGCCGGCCGACCAGCAGCGCCATCAGCAGCCCGGTCCAGGCGAAGCCCGAGGCCGCGACCGCGACGAATCGCCAGGCCGCCTCGCGATGCGGCCGGCCGCCGGCGAAGGTCAGCCGCCGGTTCAGCGCGTAGGAGACGAGGCCGCCGGCGACATAGCCCGCCAGCGTCGCCGGCAGCGGCGCTGCGCCGCCCGATTCGACCAGCCCGACCAGCACCATGTAGTGGACCGCCGTCGCAACCGCGCCGACGCCGGCATAGCGGGCGAACTGGCGGGGCATATCTGTCTGGACGGCCTGCATTTGCCTGTCCTGGCACAACGGCCGTCCGCCGTCACATTGCATCGCCGTAAGCGGAGGATCTTCAGCATTTGCATTGACAGCCGGGCCTGGTTGCGGTTTCGCTGTTGCCGCTGATCCTCATGGAACGGACCGACGTGACCCTCCTGCCCCCGACGCTGCGACGACGACGCCTGCAGCCCGCCCTTCGCGGCGCGGCGGCCTGAGGCGTTCCGGGGTGCTCGCGAAACCATGATGCGGGCGGGACGGAAGCCGGTCGGCGCGCGAACCGACGCTCCCCGTTCCAAGGACTTCCAATTGTACCTCCTGAAGACCGAGCGGCCGCGGGATGCGGCCGAAGTCGACGCCCTGCTCGACCTTGCCTTCGGCCCGAACCGGGAAGCCAAGATCTCCTACCGCTACCGCGACGGCATCGCGCCGACGCGCAGCCTGTGCTTCGTGGTGCGCGAGGACGGGCGGCCCGGCGGCCGCATCCTCGGCTCGGTCCGCTACTGGCCGATGCTGCTCGATTCCGGCCGGCCGACGCTGCTGCTGGGGCCGCTGGCGGTGCAGCCGGAGCTGCGCGGCGCCGGCGTCGGCGCCGCCCTGATGCGCGGCAGCATGAAGCGGGCGGCCGATATGGGCCACCGTCTGGTGCTGCTGGTCGGCGACCTCGCCTACTACGCCCGCTTCGGCTTCCAGCCCGCGGCGCCGCTGGGCTTCGTGATGCCGGACGAGCAGCCGCACCGCCTGCTGGTGGCGGAGCTGCGGCTGGGCGCGCTGGAGGATTGTCCCGGCGGAACCTTGCTGCGGGCAGAAGCCGCGGTCAGCCCTGCGCAGATTTCGGTCTCAATGCGCGCGGCCCTGTGTTAGACAGCCCCCCGATCCCGAGGGCCAGTCTCAACGCGGAATGAAGACCTTTCTCGAATTCGAAAAGCCGATCGCCGAGATCGAAGGCAAGATCGAGGAGCTTCGGCACATCACCGACGCCGGCGAGCTCAACATCGCCGACGAGGTCTCCCGGCTTCAGACCAAGGTCGACAAGCTGCTGCGCGACACCTATCGCGGGCTGACGCCGGCGCAGAAGGTGCAGGTCGCGCGGCACCCGAATCGGCCGCATGCGCTCGACTACATCCAGGGCCTGATCGCCGACTTCCAGCCGCTGGCGGGCGACCGCGCCTTCGCCGAGGACCGCGCCATCATCGGCGGGCTCGGCCGGTTCCAGGGCCGCTCGGTCGTGGTGATCGGGCAGGAGAAGGGCAACGACACCGAGAGCCGCATCCGGCACAATTTCGGCATGGCCAAGCCCGAGGGCTACCGCAAGGCGCAGCGCCTGCTGGACCTGGCCGACCGCTTCCACCTGCCCGTGATCACCTTCGTCGACACCGCCGGCGCCTATCCCGGCGTGGCGTCGGAGGAGCGCGGCGTGGCCGAGGCTATCGCCAAGTCGATCGAATCCTGCCTGCGGGTGCAGGTGCCGGTGGTCTCGATCGTGATCGGCGAGGGCGGCTCGGGCGGCGCCATCGGCATCGCCGTGGCCGACCGGGTGCTGATGCTGGAGCACTCGATCTACTCGGTGATCTCTCCGGAAGGCTGCGCCTCGATCCTGTGGCGCAGCAGCGCGCAGAGCCAGGAGGCCGCGGCGGCGCTGAAGCTGACGGCGCAGGACCTGAAGCAGCTCGGCGTCATCGACACGGTGGTGGAGGAGCCGGTCGGCGGCGCCCACCGCTTCCCGGAGCAGGCGATGACCGCCGTCGGCGACGCGATCGGGTCGGCGCTGGCCGGGCTGGTCGACCTCGACGGCAAGACTCTGCGCAGCAAACGCCGCGAGAAGTTCCTGGCGATCGGCCAGAATCTGGGCTGAGCCCGCTCTACCGAATACAAATAATCCGTCATGGCGAGGCGCGCAGCGCCGTGGCCATCCAGGGGCCGGTGCGAGCCCTGGATGGCCACGGCCCTTCGGGGCTCGCCATGACGGTTTCAGGTAGGGAATAGGCTGACTACCAGATCGACCCCACCGCCCGGCCCGGCACGGTCGCGCGCTCCTCGCCGGCCTCGATCCGCTTCAGGAAATGGCCGAGCAGCCGCTCGTACAGTGCGGCGCCCAGGCAGGCATCCTCCAGCCCGACATCGATGTTCGGATTGTCGTTGACCTCGATCACCACCGGGCCCCGCGCCGTCTCCTTCAGGTCGACGCCGTACAGGCCGGCGCCGATCAGGGCGGCTGCGGACAGCGCGGTGGACAGCACCGCCGATGGCACGGCGTCAAGCGGCACCGGCTCGGTCGCACCTTCCTCGCTGCGGCCGTCCCGGCCGTGGCGGAAGATCTGCCAGTGGCCGCGCACCATGCGGTAGCGGCAGGCGAAGAGCGGCCGGCCGGCCAGCACGCCGATGCGCCAGTCGAAATCGGTGTACAGGTATTCCTGCGCCAGGATCAGGCGCGACCGGCGCAGCAGACGACGACCCGCCACCGGCAGCTCGGCCGGGCTGTCGACGCGGATGACGCCGCGCGAGCAGGCGCCGTCCGGCACCTTCAGCACCAGCGGGAAGCCCAGCACCTCGCCGGCGGCGGCCAGCGTGTCGGCCCGCACCGCCAGGGTGCGCGGCTGCGGCACGCCCTCGGCCTTCAGCCGCTCGTGCAGGAACACCTTGTTGCAGCAGCGCAGGATCGACACGGGGTCGTCGATCACCGGCAGGCCCAGCTGCGCCGCGGTCTCGGCGAAGGCGTAGCTGGGCGATTGCAGCGCCGTGGTTTCGCGGATCAGCAGCGCGTCGAAGCCGCCTAGCCGCGGCAGGTCGCGATGACCGACGCATTCGGTGTCGATGCCCATCGACGACGCCACGTC
>NZ_JANX01000468.1 GCF_000767795.1 Inquilinus limosus MP06
GTCGCCGCTGCCCGACCCGGTGATCTTCCTCAATGGCGGCCCGGGCGACACCGCCTTCGGCGACGACGCCGACACCTGGTGGCAGATCAGCCGGCCGATCCGCCAGGCGCGGGACTTCATCGTCTTCGACCAGCGCGGCGTCGGCCAGTCGCGACCCAACCTGGATTGCCCGGAGCTGGACCGCATCGCCGAGCGGAACTGGAAGCCCGGGCTGACCCGGGCCGAGGTGCTGGCGCTGGAGCGGCCGGCGGCCGTGGCCTGCCATGACCGCCTGACCCGCGCCGGCAACGACCTGTCGGCCTTCACCACGGCCGAGGCGGCGGCCGATGTCGACGACATCGCCGCGGCACTGAACTACGAGAGCTACAACCTGATCGGCGTGTCCTACGGCACTCGGGTGGCGCTGGCGGTGATGCGCGACTTCCCCGACCGTGTGCGCAGCGCCGTGCTGGACAGCGTCTACCCGCCGGGAATCTTCGACCTGGACACCCAGCCGGCGTTGATCGCGCGCGTGTTCCGCCGGCTGTTCGGCGAATGCCAGAGCAGCCCGGACTGCGACAGCGCGTATCCACTGCTGGAGGCCCGGTTCGACGGCATGCTGGCGCAGTTGCGGGCGCAGCCGGAGACGGTCCGCCAGGGCCGGCGCGCCATCCGGGTCGATGACGGCATCGTGCTCGACGCACTGTACGCCACCTTCTACGACCACACGACCGTGCCGGACCTGCCCGGGCTGATCGACAAGGTGGCGCGCGGCGACCTGACCGCCCTTGCCCCCTGGATCGGGCCGGTGTTCAGCGGCGGGCCGAACCGGTCCGACGGGCTGGCGCTGAGCGTCGCCTGCAGCGAGAGCTGGCCCTTCGCCACCCGCGACGCGTTGGCGGCCTCGGTCGCGGCCTCGGAGCCCTATGGCGGCAATGCCGCCTACGCGCTGGAGTGGCAGGTCTGCGATTCCTGGCATGTGCCGCCGATCTCGGCGGTCGATGCCGTGGCGGTGTCGAGCACCACCCCCACCCTGTTGCTGGCCGGCAGCTTCGACCCGATCACGCCGCCGGAATACGCCTATATCGCGGCGCGGACCCTGACCAATGGCCGAGTGATCGAGTTCCGGTCCGGCAGCCATTCGATCCTGAGCACGGAGAGCTGCGCGCCGGATCTGGTGGCCCGGTTCATCGACATGCCGGCAGCGCCGCTCGACACGCTCTGCGCCGACCGCACCCTGGCCCCGCGCTTCACCGCGGCAGCCGGCGGCCTGTCGGATCAGCCCTCGGCGGCCGCGGCAGGCACCGAGGCGCGATCGCCATAGAGCGCCCGGGCGCGGGTCTCGAAGGCGCCGACCATGCGGCGGAAGGCCTCGTGGAACACCGCGCCGATCACCGTCTGCAGCACCCGCGACCGGAACTCGAAATCGACATGGAAATCGATCTCGCAGCCGGCGGGATGCGGCAGGAAGCGCCAGCAATTGGTCAGCCGCTTCATCGGCCCGTCGACATAGGCGACGTCGATCTGCTGGCCCGGCGTCAGGGTGACGCGGCTGGTGTAGCGCTCGCGGATCATCTTGAAGCCGATGACCAGGTCGGCCGTCAGCACGTTGCCCTCGCGCTTGCGGATGCGCGCGGCGAGGCACCAGGGCAGGAAGCTCGGGTAGCTCTCGATATCCGCCACCAGCTCGTAGAGCTGCTGCGGGGTGTAGGGCAGGACGCGGCGCTCGGTGTGTGAGGGCATGATGGATCCGCGGGACGCTTGGAGGTCTAGATTAGACCCTCAAGAGCGTCCCGCCAGTGCGACGTTCAGGCGCCCTGCGCCAATGCAACAAGGTCGATGGATCCAGAGGCTGCAGCCAGCTTGGCCAGCCGGTTGGCCTTCATCTTCTCGAAATCGGCGCCGGCATGGTAGGAGGACCGGGTCAGCGGCGAGGCCGAGATCATCAGGAAGCCCTTGCCGCGGCCGATCCGCTCATAGCTCTGGAACTCTTCCGGCGTCACGAAGCGGTCCAGCCTGGCGTGCTTCGGCGTCGGTTGCAGGTACTGGCCGATGGTCATGAAGTCGACATCGGCGGCGCGCAGGTCGTCCATCACCTGCCCGACCTCCTCGGCCGTCTCGCCCAGGCCGACCATGATGCCGGATTTGGTGAAGATGGTCGGGTCCAGCTCCTTCACCCGCGACAGCAGCTGCAGCGAGGTGAAATAGCGGGCGCCGGGGCGGATCGACGGGTACAGCCGGGGCGCGGTCTCGAGGTTGTGGTTGAAGACATCCGGACGCGCTTCGACAACGATTTCAACGGCTCCCGGCTTGTTCTTGAAGTCGGGAGTGAGGATTTCGATGGTCGTGTCCGGCGACGCGGCGCGGACGGCGCGAATGGTCTCGGCGAAATGCCGGGCGCCGCCATCGTCCAGGTCGTCGCGGTCGACCGAGGTGATGACGATGTGGCTCAGCCCCAGCCTTCCGGCGGCTTCGGCGACGTGCTGCGGCTCGTGCGGGTCCAGCTGGTCCGGGCGGCCGGTGGCGATGTTGCAGAAGGCGCAGGCCCGGGTGCAGACCGAACCCAGGATCATCACCGTGGCGTGGCCCTTGGCCCAGCACTCCCCGATATTCGGGCAGGCCGCCTCCTCGCACACCGTGTTCAGCTTGAGGTCCCGCATCAGCCGGCGGGTCTGGTTGTACTCGGCCGAGACCGGCGCTTTGACCCGGATCCAGGCCGGCTTGCGCGGCACCGGGTTGTCCGGGCGATGCGCCTTCTCGGGGTGGCGGAGATGGGGCTCTACAGCGGACATGGTCGTCCTTGCGGGTTGCGGCCGGGCTGCGGCGGCGCCTCACCCAAAGATGGGGAAACGCCGCCGGAAGCCAAGCACGCTTTGCTCAATAGTGGATTGCGCGGCCGTAGGCGTCCAGGACGCTCTCATGCATCATCTCGCTCAGCGTCGGATGCGCGAAGATGGTGTGCATCAGCTCGGCCTCCGTCAGCTCGCCGGTCTTGGCGACGACATAGCCCTGGATCAGCTCGGTCACCTCGGCGCCGATCATGTGGGCGCCCAGCAGTTCGCCGGTCTTGGCGTCGAACACGGTCTTGACCATGCCCTCGGGCTCGCCCAGCGCGATCGCCTTGCCGTTGCCGATATAGGGGAAGCGGCCGACCTTGACCTCGTGGCCGGCGGCCTTGGCCTTGGCCTCGGTCAGCCCGACCGACGCCACCTGCGGCGAGCAGTAGGTGCAGCCCGGGATGTTGCTGACATCCATCGGATGCGGGTGCTGGCCGGCGATCTTCTCGACGCAGATCACGCCCTCATGGCTGGCCTTGTGCGCCAGCCAGGGCGCACCGGCGACGTCGCCGATGGCGTAGACGCCGGGCTCGTCGGTCTCGAGATACGGGCCGACCACGATGTGGCCGCGGTCGACCTTCACCTTGGTGTTCTCCAGCCCGATATTCTCGACATTGCCGGTGATGCCGATCGCCAGGATCACCCGGTCGGCGGTGATGGTCTCGGTCTTGCCGCCGACCTCGATGGTCGCGGTGACGCTGTCGGCGCCCTTCTCCAGCTTCTGGGTCTTGGCGCCGGTCAGGATGCGCATGCCCTGCTTCTCGAACTGCTTCTTGGCGAAGGCCGAGATCTCCTCATCCTCCACCGGCAGCACGCGGTCGAGCATCTCGACCACGGTCACCTCGGCGCCCATGTTGCGGTAGAAGCTGGCGAATTCGATGCCGATGGCGCCGGAGCCGATGACCAGCAGCGACTTCGGCATGGTCGGCGGGACCATCGCCTCCTTGTAGCTCCAGATCAGCTTGCCGTCGGCCTCGAGGCCCGGCAGGTTCCGCGCCCGCGCGCCGGTGGCGATGATGATGTGCTTGGCCGCCAGCGTCTCCTTGCCGCCGGCCTTCAGCGCCACCTCGACCTTGCCGCCGCCGAGCAGCTTCGCGGTGCCATCGAACACCGGCACCTTGTTCTTCTTCAAGAGGTGCTTGACGCCGCCGGACAGCTGAGCGGCCACCTTGCGCGACCGCTCGACCACCTTCTTAAGATCGAAGCTGATGTCCTTGGCCGAAAAGCCGAATTGGTCGAGATGCTTCAGCAGGTGCGAGATCTCGGAGGAGCGCAGCAGCGCCTTGGTCGGGATGCAGCCCCAGTTCAGGCAGATGCCGCCCAGATGCTCGCGCTCGACCAGCGCGGTCTTCAGGCCCAGCTGGGCCGCGCGGATCGCCGCGACATAGCCGCCCGGGCCGCCGCCGATCACCAGGACGTCGAAGCTGGTCTCAGCCACTGTCGTGTCTCCTTGCTGCCACCCGCATCCCGGCGGAGGCGATCACGGGGTCAGGAGCCGGAGGGCTCCAGTCCGAACCGGTCAAAGGTCGTTCGAGAATGCGCTGGCATGAGCCGGCTGGCGGTGGTTTCGAGAACCGGAGCGCAGCGGACGTTAAGTCCGTGAGCACCGGAAGCGCAGAAACCGCCATCAGACGGCCATGCCAGTAGCATTGTCGGGCGGCCTTTAGAGCATCATGCTGAGCGGCGCCTCGACCAGCGCCCGGAAGGCGGCCAGGTACTCGGCCCCGACCGCACCGTCCACCGCGCGGTGGTCGACCGACAGGGTGCAGCTCATCACCGTGGCGATGGCCAGCGCGCCGTCCTTCACCACCGCCCGCTGAGTGCCGGCGCCGACCGCCAGGATGCAGGATTGCGGCGGGTTGATGATCGCCGCGAAATCCTTGACCCCGAACATACCGAGATTGGAGATCGAGAAGGTACCGCCCTGGTACTCCTCGGGCTTCAGCTTGCCGTCGCGGGCCCGGGCCGCCAGGTCCTTCATCTCGCCGGAGATGGTGCCCAGGCCCTTGCGGTCGGCGTCCTTGATGATCGGGGTGATCAGGCCGCCCTCGGTGGCCACCGCGACCGAGACGTCGACCCGCTCGTACTGGATCATCGCGTCGTCGGTCCAGGAGGCGTTGGCCGCCGGGACCTTGCGCAGCGCCAGCGCCGCCGCCTTGATGATCATGTCGTTGACCGACAGCTTGACGTCGCCGCGGTCGTTCAGCTCCTTGCGGAGCTTGAGCAGCGCGTCGAGCTCGATGTCGACCGTCAGGTAGAAATGCGGGACGGTCTGCTTCGACTCCAGGAGCCGGCGCGCCACCGTCTTGCGCATGTTGCTGTGCTTCTGCTCGCTGTACGGGATGCCGTAGGCATCGGCCAGCTGCTTGGCGTTCGGGCCGGCGGCAGC
>NZ_JANX01000469.1 GCF_000767795.1 Inquilinus limosus MP06
CGAGGGCAGCTCGAAGGGCAGCCGGCCGCGCGGCCGGGCCTTGCCCTGCAGCACGTCGAGCAGCGCGTCGTCGGTGATGCCGAAATTGCCGATCAGCGCCGTCGACCGGTCGCGCACATTGGCCAGGATCGCCGGCCGGTCGAGATAGACCGTGACGATGGTCGGCACCGCCGCCGCGGCCGCCGCTTTGATCGCCTCGTAATCGGCGTCGCCGTCGCGGAAATCCAGCCGCCCCTCATGCTGCCGGCTGCCGAAGGTGTAATTGGGATGCAGCGTCTCGAACGGCGTCGCCGCCCGCACCAGGGCGAAGTCGGCCTGGCGCGGATCTGCGACCACGGTGAAGCCGTGCGCCCGCGCCGCCGCGGCATCGACGCCATGCAGCCAGACCCGCCGCATCGTGGGGCTCAGCGGCAGGATCGGCCGGCGGTTCGGCCCCGGCCGCCAGGCGCTGCCATCCGCCGCGGCCACCAGCGGCCCTCGGGCCGCGGGACGGTTCTCCAGCAGCACCAGCGAGGCCTGCTGCGCGGCGCGCCCTTCGGCCTTGAAGCGGTCATTGCCGGCGATGCGGCCGGCCGCCGCCGCGTCGACATAGGGGTTCTCGAACAGGCCGAGCTGGAACTTCTGCAGCAGGATGCGGGCCACCGACTGGTCCAACCGCCGCTCGCTCAGCTGCCCGGCGCGCACCGCCGCCACGATCGGCGCCGGGTCGTCGCCGCTGCCGCCGAACTGGTCGATGCCGGCGTCGATCGCCTTGACGAAGCGCTGCTGCACCGTCAGGTCCTGCACGCCCCAGGAGGTGCCGAAGCCGACGAAGCCCGGCGTCTGCCCGTCCGGCCAGCCGTCGCGGCAATGAACATCGCAGTCCGCGGTGATGGCCCAGTCGCTGAGGATCACGCCATCGAAGCCGAAGCGGCGGCGCAGCAGGTCGGTCAGCAGCTGCCTGCTGAAGCCGGCGCCCACCCGCTCCAGCTGCCGGCCGAACAGGGTCAGGCCCTGCGGCGGCACGGCATAGGTCGGCATGATCCCGGCCGCGTTCGCGGCGAAGGCGCCGAGGAAGGGCACGATGTGGTCGTTGAATCGACCGGCCGGGAAGGTCAGGTTCTGGCCGTAATAGTTGTGCGCGTCGAACCCGTCGACCTGGGCGCCATAGCCGACCCAGTGCTTGACCACGGTGACGACGCTGCCGGGGTTCAGCCCGCGCCCGCCGTTCTGGAAGCCGCTGACATAGGCGTCGACCATGCGGCGGGCCAGCTGCGGATCCTCGCCGAAGGTGCCGTTGATGCGCGGCCAGCGCGGCTCGGTCGACAGATCGGCCTGCGGCGACAGCGTCTCCTGCAGTCCGATCGCCCGGTATTCCTGCCGGGCGATGTCGCCGAAGCGGCGCACCAGCCCGGCATCGCCGATCGCGGCCAGGCCGGTGGTCTCGGGCCATTGGGAGAAGGCCGTGTTCTCGACGCTGGCGCCGGCGACATACTGGAAGTGGTTGCGCGGGTCCGAGCTGATCAGCACCGGAATGCCCAGCCGGGTCGATTCGGCGATCTCCTGCGCCCGGTTGGCGGCCCGCGCCTGGGCCTCGGCGCTGCCGGACAGGCGGCTGATCAGGGCGGCGACGTGGTTGCCTCCAACCAGCGCCTGCAGCGACTCCTCGGTCCAGCCGTCGCCGCTGGCGGTCGAGGCCGCGGTGGCGTGGATCATGGCGCCGGCCTTCTCCTCCAGCGTCATGCGCCGGACCAGGTCCTGCGCCCGCAGCGCGGCCGGCAGGCGGCGGTCCTCATACGGGTCCAGCCGGCCGTTGCGGTTCAGGTCCCGGTACTGGAAGCCGCGCTGCGACAGGATCGGCGCCGACCGCGACTCCAGGCCGGGCGCGGTGTCGGCGAGCGCCGGGCCGGCCGCCAGCCATCCGCCGAGGCCGATCGCGGCGACGGCGGGCCAGGTTCGTGACAAGGGCATCTTCGCTCCCCTCTGTGGGTGTCGTGGCGCAACCCGTTTGCTTAAACCTACCAATCACTCGGTAAGTTTTCCAAGCAGGATGATGCGGGCGGCGCTGCGCGAGTCGGCGCGGCCGTGCTAGAGAGCAGAATGCGCTCGAAGACCCCTGCGGCCGACGGCCCGGCCGCCTCTTCCGACGGTCCGAAGACCCGGCGATCGCCCAAGGGGCAGCGCCGCCGCCAGCAGATCCTGGACGCCGCCATGGAGATGTTCGCCCAGGGCGGCTATGCCGGCACCGCGATCGCCTCGATCGCCGAGAAGGCGGGCCTGACCCTGCCCGGGCTGCTGCACCATTTCCCCAGCAAGATGTCGCTCCTGCTGGCGGCGATGGAGGAGCGCGACCACGAGACCGGCCGGCTGCTGGCCGCCGAGGAAACGGAAGGGCGTGACCCAGGGACCGGAAGGCTGCTGTCGCCGGACGGGCTGACCTGGCGGCGGGTGCTGGACGACGCCCGCCGGGTGGTTCGCCACAACGCCGGCAAGCGGAACCTGGTCCAGGTCTTCGCCATCCTGAACGGCGAGAGCCTGATCGAGAATCATCCGGCCCAGGCCTTCTTCCGCCGACGCTCGGCCTATCTGCTGGCCTTCATGCGTGCCGCGTTCCAGGCCGGCATCGACGCCGGGGAGCTGCGGCCGGACCTCGACCCGCAGCTTCTGGCCTATGAGCTGATCGCGATGATGGACGGGCTGCAGATCCAGTGGCTGCGCGACCCGGACGGTGTCGATATGGCCGCCGGCTTCGAGGCCTATCTGGGGCGGCTTGAGGCGGGCATCCGGGCCAGGGCAACCGGAGACGACTGAGGATTTGACCTTACGCTATATTCGATGAAATATATCGACTGGCGATCGGGCAGTCCCGACAGCCTCCCAGGTTGCCTGCCGGTCCCGTCCCAAGCCCGGCGCGCAACCCAGACTTCCGGGGCGGTGGTTCTTCCGCCGCCCTTTTTCTTTGTCATGGTCTCCGAAGGCTGACGTATCGCCCGGAAGGCCTGATAGTGAGAGACCTTGCCCGCTTGTGAACGAGCCACGTGACATTCAGCTTCCCGGGTATGGAGCCTCTAACGGTCCCCGCACACAAGCCGATCAAGCCGGTCTACGTGACGCGCTTCCTGGGCCTGATCGACGCGATTGGTACAGAACATGGCAACTGAACTTGAAACCCTTCCCCGCTTCGAGATCCGTCCCCTCACGACGGAAGAAGGCGGCGGCTATCTGATCGAGTTTCCGGACTTCCCCGGCTGCATCGCTGATGGGGAAACACCCGAGGTCGCGATCCACGAAGGCCGGGATGCGCTGGCTTCCTATCTGCGGACGCTCGAAGAGCTAGGCCGCCCAGTGCCGGCGAAGGGAGAGGTCTATGGCGGCCAGTGGCGCCAGCGGGTGCCGAAGTCGCTTCACGCCGCGCTGGCCCGACGGGCCGAGCGCGAGGGCGTCTCACTGAACATGCTCGTGACCTCCCTCCTCGCAGAGGGGCTCGGCCGGCGAATCGGGACCGAAGGGGATTCCAGGAAGTGACCGGAAGCGCGCCCAAGCCGAAGGCCGATGTCTATCGAAATGCTCGGTTCCGAGAGATCGCGCGTGAGATTGCATGGAGGATCGGAGTCATCGGAAATATGGCCGTGCGGTCGACACCGGCGGTGCTATCGCACGCGCGCTGGAACGTGCCTATCGTGAGGGGTTCGTCACCACGATAAGCGAGGTGCCCGGATCTGCTCCCGCCAAGGAGTCGACCCTGCCTCCCGGTGTTGTTGCATGGGGCCTGATCCCACCGAGGCCTCGGGCCGCTTTCTGGAGTATCTGCCTGTTCGTGTTGGGAAGCCAGATGGACCGCGGTGTCGGGTGCCTGACTCCAGCCACGACGCCACGTGGAACCCCAGGATGGCAAATCAACTAGGAGAAAGGCCTGCATGATCGTGTCATCGCCGAGGCGACGATACGCCCATTGCTGCGTCTCGGTCTGCTCGCTTTCGGTGCTCAAGATCCGTCCAGACTGTATATGACCGATCAAGGGCGTGCCAGTTGGGCGCATTTCTTGGCTATGGAGGGACAGGCTCCAGACGACACGGTGGATCTCTGAATCCACAACCGATCGCTCGGCGAGATTGCCCGCAATCGGTAAATTCCAAAGCCAAGCGGTCATCCTGCCACTGACGCACGAACCGATCATGCTGTCGACAAACTGCATCCTGCCGCTTATCATCCACCCCGGATCGAGAGGTAGGGAAGGGCACGCCCTTGGCGCGAGCAGCGAAGGAACAGGCGGAGGGCGGCGAGACCCGAGCCCGCGGCGGCGGCGTCGCCAAGGTCTATGAGGCGCTGAAGCACGACATCCTCGACCTGGTGCTGGCGCCTGGTTCGGCCCTCGATGAGACTCGCATCGCCGAGCGCTTCGGCCTGTCGCGCACCCCGATCCGCGAGGCGCTGGTGCGGCTGGCCGGCGAAGGGCTGGTCGAGACTCTGCCGAACCGCAACACCATCGTTGCCCCCATCGACTTCTCCGCCCTGCCCGCCCATTTCGACGCGCTGACCCTGATGCACCGGGTCACCACCCGGCTGGCCGCCCTGCGCCGCACGACGAAGGACCTGGAGGAGATCCGCATCCACCAGGCCGCCTTCGGCCGGGCCGTGGCGGCGGCCGACGCGATCGGCATGGCCGACGCCAACCGCGACTTCCACCTGGCGATCGCCCGCGCCGGCCGCAACCGCTACTACACCGAGCTGTTCGGGCGCCTGCTGGACGAGGGCCGACGGCTGAACCGGATCTACTACGCCAGCTTCGACGACCACCTGCCGGCCGAGTTCGTGGCCGAGCACGAGGCGATCATCCAGGCCATCATCGACCGCGACGCCGACCGCGCCGACAGCCTGGGCCGCGCCCATGCCGGCCAGGTGGTGCGGCAGATCCAGGGCTTCCTGGCCAGCGGCGTGGGCGGCGACGTCACCCTGGGCGCCGCGGCCGAGCCGGCCCGGCCCGCGCTGCCGGCCTGAGATGGCGGGCATCGCCATCATCGGCGGCGGCGTGATCGGCTGCGCCATAGCGGCTTGGCTGGCGGCCGACGGGCATGAGGTTACGGTCTATGAGCGCCGGCCGGAGGACCGCCACGCCTCCGCCGGCAATGCCGGGATGCTGGCCTTTCCGGAGATCACGCCGCTGGCCCGGCCCGGCGTGCTGCGATCGGTGCCGCGCTG
>NZ_JANX01000470.1 GCF_000767795.1 Inquilinus limosus MP06
AAAACAAGAACATAAGAGTCAAGGAGAAACCGCATCACCGTCGCGCCATGCGGCGGCTATCCTGGACGAGGATTGAAGGGATCAACCATGACGACCGAAGCCGACCTGCCAGGGATCCTCGTCGTCACCGGCATCATGGCGGCGGGCAAGTCAACCGTGGCCCAGGCGCTGGCCGAAAGGCTGCCGCGGGCGGTGCATCTGCGCGGCGACGTGTTCCGGCGCATGATCGTCTCCGGCCGGGTCGAGGTGACGCCCGACCTGCCGGCCGAGGCGACGCGCCAGCTCGACCTGCGCTATGAGCTGTCGGCGACGGTGGCCGGGCGCTATGCCGACTCCGGCTTCGCCGTGGTCTGGCAGGACGTGATCCTCGGCCCCGCCCTGGCGCGGGTCGCCCGCCTGCTGCGCGGCCGATCCTTCGGCATCGTCGTGCTGTGCCCGTCGCCCGAGGCCGTTGCCGCGCGGGAGGCAGGGCGGCCGAAGACCGGGTACGGGGCCTGGACGCCGGCCGATCTGGACCGCGGCATGCGCGCCGACACGCCGCGGCTCGGCCTCTGGCTCGACAGCTCGGGGCTGACGGTGGGCGAGACGGTCGACGCGATCCTGGCGCGCATCGCCGAAACCCGGGCCGGGCTGCCGTGAGCGCCGCGGGCCCGGACAGGCTTATCGGCACGGCGCGGGCGCTGCTGGATGGCCTGGACCGGCCGAAGCTGCGTCCGTTCCTGGCCGATTGGCCGGTGCCCGATGCCGCCCGGAGAAGTGTCGAGCCGCGGCCGCTGCCGGTCCTCCGCTGGCTCGACCGGCTCGCGACAGACACCGCCGGGGAGACCCGCCCGCTGGTCGATGGCATCGTCGCGGCGGCGGCGGAGCTCGCCTGGGGCCAGACCTATGCGGCCGCGGATTTCGGCGAGCGCTTCCTCGAGCGCTATGGCTGGAGCGAGCTGATCGGCCTGCGCGGTCCGATCGCCGGCGACCGCCTGGCCTGCGGCGTGCTGCTGCTGGGTCCCGACCTCGAATACCCGGCGCACAGCCATGCGGCGGAGGAGATCTACCTGCCGCTGGCCGGCACGGCCCTGTGGCTGCGCGGCGAGGAAGGCTGGCGGCCGCGTCGGCCGAGCGAGCTGATCCACCACCCGTCCGGCATCGCCCATGCGATGCGCACGGGCGGGCAGCCGCTGCTGGCGCTGTATCTCTGGCGCGGCGGCGATCTGGCGCAGAAATCGACGATCCTCGGCGCCGCCGGCGGCCGGAAGGAAGGAGGCTCCCATGACCACACATGAGCAGTTCCTGGCCCGGGCGATCGAGCTGGCGCGGCGCAATGTCGAGGAGCGGGGCGGCCGGCCCTTCGGCGCCGTGCTGGTGCGGGATGGCGCGGTGATCGCCACCGGCGTCAACGAGATGGGCGCCAGCGGCGACCCGACGGCGCATGCCGAGCTGCAGGCGATCCGCGCCGCCGCCCGGGCGCTCGGCGCGCTGCGGCTCGACGGCTGCACCGTCTATGCCAGCGGCCATCCCTGCCCGATGTGCCTCGCCGCCATGACCATGACCGGGGTCACGGCGGTCTATTACGCTCATTCCAACGAGGAGGGCGCGCCCTACGGCCTGTCCACCGCCGGGGTCTATGCCGAGCTGGCCAGGCCGCCGGCCGATCAGGCCATGACCATCCGGCACCTGCCGGTGCGGGTGGGCGGGCTCGACCTCTACGGGCTGTGGCGCGACCGTCAAAAGGTTTGACCGGCCGCGCCGGGCGGCTCAGCGCGACCGGACCTGCTTCATGACGATGTCGACGGCGCGGCCAGCGCCCTGGGTCAGCACCGGGTGGCGGGTGTCGGTTGTGAACAGCAGCGTGCCGGCCCGCTCGACCTTGGCCGAGACGGCATAGCTGTGGCGCTGGTCGATCTGCGCCGGGTCATAGGTCAGGGTGAAGGCGGCCGGCACGCGGACCGGGGCGATGCGCTGCTCGGCGATCACGGTCGACGGCGCGTCGGCCAGCGAGACGTCGACCAGCTGCACGATCAGCTCCGCATCCGCCGGCAGGGCGATGCGCTCGCGATAGGTGGCGGTGCCGGTCACGGTCGCGCTCGCGGCGGGGGCGGGCGTCGGCGCGGCAGGCTCTGCCGTCGGGCCGCAGGCGGCGAGAGCCATGGCGACGGCCAGGACGGCGATGCAGGATCGGCGGTTCATCGGACACCCCTTGCAGGCCGTGGCGGCCGCTGTTTTGCCGATGACAACGCTCCACGGCCCGTTCGGTTGCACCCGGCGGCCACCGCTCAGTCGCGGAAGTTCAGATACTGCAGCGGCTGCTCGATCTTCAGGCCGCGGACCAGGGCGATGGTGGCCTGCAGGTCGTCGATCTTCTTGCCGGTGACCCGCAGCTCGTCGCCCTGGATCGCGGCCTGCACCTTCTGCTTGCCGTCCTTGATGGCCTTGATGATGGTCTTGGCCAGGTCGCGGTCGATGCCCTGCTTCACCACCACCTCCTGGCGCACCATGTTGCCCGAGGCCTTCTCCGGTGTCTTGAAGTCGAGCGCGCCGGCGTCGAGCTTGCGCCGGGCGAAATAGCCGCGCAGCAGCTCGTGCATCTGCTTCAGCTTCAGGTCGTCATCGGCCAGGATCGTCAGCGTGTTGTCGCTGCGTTCGATCGTGCACTTCGATCCCTTGAAGTCGAAGCGCTGCGCCACCTCGCGGGTGACGCCGGCGACGGCGTTGTCGACTTCGGTGAGGTCGGTCTTGGAGACGATGTCGAAGGAGGGCATGGCATTTCGCGGATCTGCGGGACCAGATCGGCGAGTCTAGCCGATTCCGCGGCGGATGGGAGCCTCCGTGGCCGCGGCGGGGCCATTGGCCGCTGCCGGCGCGCCGAAGGGCGCCAGCCGGGCGCCGTGCCGCCGCAGCGCCTCGGGAAACTCCGGCCCGGCGAAGTAGCGGAACTCGACCGCGCGCATGGTGGTGACGGGGTCGAGGGCGGCGAGCCGGGCATCGACCAGGCCGGGATGGCACATGATCACCGCCCGGTCCGGCGCGGTCTCCAGCCAGCGCTCGAACAGCACGCCGTAGCCGCGGTCGACGAAGTCGTAGATGCCGCAGAAGCTGTCGTTCCGCCGCCTGGCGGCGTCGGCGAGCACGGCGTCCGAGCGCAGGCTGAGCGCCTGCAGGAACAGGGCCTTCGCGGTGAAGGGGCGTCGCAGGATCCGTCGCGGCCGGTCGCCGCAGCGCCGGATCCAGCGCGGCCGTAGCCCGGCGGAGCGCAGGGTCAGCGCCAGGGTCTCGGCGACGCCGGGCAGCAGGTGGACGTGCTGGTGGCCGTCGATGAAGTCCGGCGCGCGGCCGAAGGCGTCGACGAAGGCGGCGTGCTGCGCCTCGATCTCGGCCGACAGGGCGCCGGACGGCAGCCGCCGCGTGAAGCTCAGCCGGATCAGCGTGCCGAGGCTCGGGAACCGGCTCCAGCCCGCATCGATGCGCAGCTGCGGCGACAGTGGGGCGAAGGGGCCGGTGAGGCACAGATGCAGGCCGATCTCGGCCGGTCCGGCAGGCAGCTCGCGCAGCAGGCCGGCCGCCTCGGGCCAGCAGGGTCCGACGGTCAGGCAGCTGGTGCCGGACAGGCGGCCCTCGGCCAGCAGCTGGTGGATCGCCAGCGACACGCCGGGGGCGAGGCCGTAATCATCGGCGACCAGCGTGATACGCCTGGAGGACATGGCTCATCTCTTCCACGCGGTCGCGCCGCAGATGCTCGGCGACGACATAGAGGGGGCGGTCCTTCACCTCGTCCAGGATCTGGCCGAGATACTCGCCGAGGATGCCGAGATTGATCAGCAGCACGCCGCCGATCAGCACCAGGATGGCGATCACTCCGGGCACGCCGGGCAGGGCGACGCCGTCGACCAGGCAGACGATGGTGATCCACAGCCCGTAGACGAAGGCGGTCAGGGCCATGGCGAAGCCGAGCAGCGTCGAGATCCGGAGCGGCATCCGGCTGAAGGAGGTGACGCCGTTCAGCGACAGCAGCAGCAGCTTCCAGAACGACCATTTCGTCGTGCCGCCGATCCGCTCCGCCGGTTGATAGTCGATCCGGCGCTGCTGGAAACCGACCCAGACCGACAGGCCCTTGAAGAAGCGGCCGCGCTCGCGCAGGCCCCGCAGCGCCTCGGCGGCTCGGGCGGAGATCAGGCGGAAATCGGCCGCGTCCGGCGTGATGCGGAAGGCGTTGCCGGAGTTCATCAGCCCGTAGAAGGACTTGACCAGCAGGCGGTAGACCGGGCCTTCCTGCCGCCGGCCGTGCACGGCGTAGACGATGTCGTCGCCGTCGACCAGCCAGTGGCGGACGAAGGTGTCGATCAGCTCCGGCGGGTGCTGGCCGTCGGAATCCATGAACACCACCGCGTCGCCCATGGCGGCGTCGAGGCCGGCGGTCAGCGCCGCCTCCTTGCCGAAGTTGCGGCTGAGGCGGATCAGCTCGACCCGCGCCCGGCCGTCGGGCAGGGCGGCGATGACCTCGGCGCTGCCGTCCCGGCTGCCGTCGTCGACATAGATCACCTCGACCGCGAGGCCGTGGGCCGTGTCGAGCCGGACGGCCAGGTCCTCCAGCTGCCGGTGCAGCGCGGCGACCGAATCCGCCTCGTTGTACAGCGGCACGACGATCGACAGGCGGCGCGGAGTGGTCGGAAGGGTGTGGTTCATCGCGGCCCTCACGGGGCAGGGCAGGTGATGGCAGGGGAGGCACGGCCGGGAAGCACGGCGAGCCAGACGGTGCGGCTTGCGAGGGGCGTCCCGAGCGCCGTCCGCGCCGGCCAGGCATAGGCGATGATGTCGCGCGGGCACAGGCCGGCGATCGGCTGGTCCGGCCGAGGCTCGCGCCGGGAGGCGTAGACGGCGCCGTCGTGCAGAAGCCGTTCGGGATCGACCCAGGGCGACAGCGCCGTGTCTGCATCCTCGAAGACCTGCGGCCGCGCGGTGCCGTAGAGGGAGATGGTGCCGGCCTCCGGGATGGTGCCGATCACGGTCTCGGGCACGCCCGGCTGGCTCCTCCGCCACAGCGCTTCCGCCGCCGCGGACAGGGCCGGGCCGTCCAGGTTCATGATGTTCGGCGCGCCGGACAAGCCGGGCTTGACCAGCATCAGCACGGCGAAGGCGACCATGAAGGCCGGCGCCGCGGTGAGGGCGAAGGCGCGCAGGCGCCCCGCGGC
>NZ_JANX01000471.1 GCF_000767795.1 Inquilinus limosus MP06
GATTTTGTCGAGGCCTGGGCCAGCCCTCACCCGGTCGTCCTGCGGACGCCCACCTCTCCCGCCAGGCGGGAGAGGCAATCGGTGTTCTTGTCGGCGGTCCCCTACCGCTGCCCCGGCCGCAGCAGCCGGGCGCGCTCGATCTCCTCGGTCCACAGCCGGGCGCGCACCCGCAGCAGGTCCTTCCGCGCCAGGATGCCAACCAGCACGCCATCCTCGCGCCGCGTGACCGGGACGCGGCCGGCATCGGCCTCCGCCATCCGGTCCGCCACCCGGCCGACCATCTCGTCCGGATGGCCGGTGACCAGGGGGGCGCCGGAGACGGCGTCGGCCAGGCTGGTGCCGCGCGGCCAGCCGGAGACGGTCCAGCGCAGCACGTCGGCCCGCGCCACCATGCCGACCGGGCGGCCGGCCTCGTCCACCACCGGATAGCTCTTGTGCCGGGGGCCCGCGCCCTCCTCGGTGAAGAAGGCGACCGCGTCGTCGACCGGCATCGCCGCCGGCAGCGTGTCGACCTTGGCCACCATGACGTCGCCGACGCGGGTCAGCTCGAACGGGTCGACGATGTATTCGCGCAGGATGTGGTGGCCGCGCCGGGCGATCTTCTCGGTCAGGATCGACCGCTTCAGCAGCAGCACGGTGACGGCATAAGCGGCGACGCAGGCCGTCAGCAGGGCCGGCAGCATCGCCAGGTTTCCGGTCAGCTCCACCGCGAACACCGCGGCGGTCAGCGGCGAGCGCATGGTGCCGCCCATCATCGCCGCCATGCCGAGCAGGGCCCAGACGCCGGACCCGCCGGGCAGCACCGTGCCCTCCAGCGCGCCCAGCGCCCCGCCCATGATCAGGAGCGGCGCCAGCACGCCGCCCGAGGTGCCGGAGCCGAGCGCGATCGCCCAGATCAGCGCCTTGACCACCAGCAGGCGCAGCACCTCGCCCGAGGCCAGATGGCCGGCCAGGAGGGCACGGATCGAATCATAGCCGACGCCGAGCGCCGCGGGCTCGATCAGCCCGCCGAGGCCGATGGCGACACCGCCCAGCACCGGCCACCACATCCAGTGGATCGGCAGCCGCTCGAACAGGTCCTCGAAGCCGTAGACCAGCGCGGTGAGAAGGCCGGAGCCGAAGCCGGCGACGATGCCGACCCCGATCACCGCCAGCAGGGCCGGGCCGGACAGGTCGACCATGCCGGAGAAGGCGAAGAGCGGCCCGGTCTCGAACAGCAGCGGGCGCCACGCCGCGGCGACGATGGCGGCGGTGGCGACCGGGATCAGGCTGCGTGGCTTCCATTCGAACAGCAGCAGCTCGACCGCCAGCAACACCGCGGCGACCGGGGTGCCGAAGATCGCGGTCATGCCGGCGGCGGCGCCGGCCACCAGCAGGGTCTTTCGCTCCGCCGAGGTCAGGTGGAACAGCTGGGCGAACAGCGACCCCAGCGCGCCGCCGGTCATGATGATCGGGCCTT
Organism: Inquilinus limosus MP06; assembly: GCF_000767795.1. Taxonomy (GTDB): domain Bacteria; phylum Pseudomonadota; class Alphaproteobacteria; order DSM-16000; family Inquilinaceae; genus Inquilinus; species Inquilinus limosus_E. Next base: position 1,460 of record NZ_JANX01000471.1, read on the forward strand.
CGGCGCCGAACGGGCCGCCGGTGCCGATCGAGACGGCGGAGGACAGCGGCTTCAGCACCGCGACCTTGGGCTGGATCCGGCTGCGGCCGATCAGGATCGCCTCGATCGCCTCCGGGATGCCGTGGCCGCGGATCTTCTCCGACCCGTAGCGGGCCATCAGGCCGATGATCAGGCAGCCGACCGGCGGCACCAGCGCCGCGGCCAGGCCCCAGGGCGACCGGCCGAGATCGACCGCGGCGGTCGAGATCCGGCCGAAATAGGCCAGGTTGGTGACCAGCGCGATCAGCTGCAGCAGCGCCCAGGCGGCGGCGGTGCCGGCGGTGCCGACCACCGGCGCCATGGCGATCAGCCGCAGCGCGCCGCGGTCGAAGGTGAAGTCGCCGAGCCTGGCCGAGGGCAGCCGGGCGGAACGGGTCGGGGGGACGGCGCGGGGGTGCGCCGCCGGGTCTGCGGGTCTCGACATCGGGCCGGGTTCCGGAGGATCAAGGGGCATCATCCGGCGCTGAGCCCGGACGCCGGATAAATATCGTAGTGCGATATAATTTCAAGTGCGAGGATGCGCGATGCGATGACCCAGGCCCTGAGCAAGGCGGATTACGAGGCGCTGGCGGCGTTCCGTCACGCGCTGCGGCGCTTCCTGGATTTCAGCGGCGACGCAGCGAAAGAGGCCGGCCTGACGCCGCAGCAGCACCAGGCGCTGCTGGCGATCAAGGGCTTTCCGGGGCGCGACCGGGTGACGATCGGCGAGCTGGCGGAGCAGCTGGTGCAGAAGCATCACAGCACGGTCGGGCTGGTCGACCGGCTGGAGGCGCTGGGGCTGGTGCGGCGCGAGAGCGACCCGGCGGATGGCCGCCGGGCGTTGGTCGGGCTGACCGACCGGGCCGAAGCGGCGCTGGCCGGCCTCTCCGCCATCCACCGCGCCGAGCTGCGCCGCCTGCGCCCGTCCCTGGCGGCGCTGCTGGAGCAGCTGGGGACGGATGGCTGAGGGCTGGGTCAGGTCACACCGGAGGGGTCATATAATGCGTTGCCTCTCCCGCTTGCGGGAGAGGTCGGAGACGCGAAGCGGCTCCGGGTGAGGGCCCTTTGTCGAGGCCGGGACCAGCCCTTCACCCGGTCGCCCTCGCGGGCGCCCGACCTCTCCCGCGTCCGGCGGGAGAGGCAACGCGAATGTGAAGCCGGCCTCAGGCCCGCTCAGCGCGCCAGCGCCGCGTCGACGGCCCTGGTCACCTCCGGCCCGGTCGGCTCCGCCGCGCTGGGAAAGCTGGCCAGCAGGGTGCCGTCGCGGCCGATCAGGAGCTTGTGGAAGTTCCATTTCGGCACGGCCGTCGCGTCCTGCTGCGCCGCCCAGCGGTACAGCGGATGGGCGTCGGCGCCGACCACCGCCTGCTTGGCCAGCATCGGGAAGTCGATGCCGAAGGTGGTCTCGCAGAACTCCTTGATCTGGCCTTCCGAGCCCGGCTCCTGCGCCCCGAAATCGTTCGACGGCACGCCGAGCAGCACGAAGCCGCCGTCGCGGTGCCGGGACCACAGCGCCTCCAGCCCGGCATACTGCCGGGTGAAGCCGCAGAAGGAGGCGGTGTTCACCACCAGCACCACCTTGCCGGCGAAGGCGTCGGGGGCGAAGGCGCCGCCTTCCAGCTTCGGCAGCGGCAAAGCGGACCAGTCGAGCGGGCGGGCCGCGGCGGGAGTCGCGATCATGATCAGCACCAGGGCAAGCAGTCGGGCCAGCATCGCAGGACCTCCGACGGGGAGGCCCCACGCTGCGCCGCCCGGCCGGGGGACGCAAGCCCCTGATGCCTCGCCGCCGAAACCCGTGCTACGACGGGAGCCCGCCCGATCCCGTTGGCGCCAGATCCTCGGCGATGGAACCCGACCCGTGCCCGAAACCGTCCTGCACCTGCACCCCGGCATGCCGGAGGCATCGCTGCGCCCGATGCGCGAGCGCTATGAGCTGATCGAGCATTCGCGCGCCAGCGCCGAGGCCGGCCCGCTGCCCGAGGCCGACCGCATCCGCGGCGTCGTCACCATCGGCGTGATCGGCATCGACCGCGCGCTGATCGACCGGCTGCCGAACCTCGGCATCATCAGCTGCTACGGCTCGGGCTATGAGCGGATCGACGTGGCGGCGGCGAAGGCGCGCGGCATCGCCGTCACCAGCAACACCGGCGCCAACGCCGCCTGCGTCGCCGACATGGCGCTGACCCTCCTGCTGGCCAGCGTGCGCCGGCTGGGCGAGGGCGACCGTTTCGTCCGCGCCGGGCAGTGGACCCGCCCGGCCGCGCCGCCGTCGCTGATCTCGACCGGTCTGGCCGGACGCCGGGTCGGCATCCTCGGCCTCGGCTCGATCGGCGAGCGGATCGCGCGGCGCGCCGCCGCCTTCGACATGGAGGTCGGCTACCACAACCGCCGGCCGAAGCCGGGCGTGCCCTGGGCCTATCACGACAGCCTGGCGGCGCTGGCGGACTGGGCGGACATCCTGGTCGTCTCCTGCCGTTCCGACGCCGGCACCCGCGGCATCGTCGACCGCGCGGTGCTGGAGGCGCTGGGGCCGCGGGGCCATGTGATCAACGTATCCCGCGGCGAGGTGCTGGACGAGCCGGCGCTGATCGCGGCCTTGGAGGCAGGCACCATCGCCGGCGCCGGCCTCGACGTGTTCGAGCACGAGCCGCAGGTGCCGGAGGCGCTGAAGCGGCTGGAGAATGTGGTGCTGGCGCCGCACATCGCCAGCATGACCAAGGCCGCCCATCGCGAGATGTGCCGGATGACGATCGACGCCCTGGACAATTTCTTCGCCGGGCGCCCGCTGACCAACGCGGTGTGAGGCGCAATTCGACCAGAGCCGAATCCTGGGTGTTTCGTTCGCGTTGCCTCTCTGCTTGGAGGCCTTTTCAGAACTCGATCGCCAGAGCCGGTGTGTGATTTTCACACTCCCCCTCCCCTTGCGGGAGGGGGTAGGGGGAGGGGCTGTCGATAGCCCGAGCCGGCATGGGAATCGGCCAGGATTTCTTTGGGGCTGGTGTGGGCGCTCGACATCGGTCTCATCGGCGCCAACACCCCTCCCCCTCCCCCTCCCGCAAGGGGAGGGGGAGGGTAGAAGGGATAGATCGGCCCAAATGGCGATATCCTGAAAAGGTCCCGGGCGGGAGAGGCCACGCGAAAAAGCGCTCGGCATCCAGGGTTTCGTCCTACACCACCGGCACCGTGCCGCCGTCGATCACGTGCTCGCTGCCATGGATCGACGCGGCGCGGTCGGAGGCGAGGAAGGCCACCAGCTCCGCCACCTCCTCCGGCCAGGCCGGGCGGCCGATCGGGATGCCGCCGAGCGATGCCATCAGCTGCTGCCGGGCGGCCTCGACGTCGGTGCCGTCGCGGGCCGCCAGCCTCTCGACCAGCGCGGTGGCGGCCTCGGTCTGGACCCAGCCCGGCGCCACGCGGACGACGCGAACGCCCTTGGGCCCGACCTCCTTCGCCAGCGCCTTGCTGTAGGTCGCCAGCGCCGCCTTGGCCGCGGCATAGGCGGTGGTGGCCTCGGGCAGCGGCAGTCGGCCCTGGATCGACCCGACATGGACGACCACCCCGGCGCCGCGCTCCAGCATGCCGGGCAGCAGCGCCCGGTCCAGCCGCACCGCCGGCATCAGGTTCAGGTCCAGCGCGCGCTGCCATTCGCCGTCGTCCAGCGCCGCGAAGCCGCCAGCCGGGGCCTTCGAGCCGCCG
>NZ_JANX01000472.1 GCF_000767795.1 Inquilinus limosus MP06
CCGCCGTCGACTTCACCACCCGGACCCCGCCCTTGCCCGACGGGTCCTCCTGGAAGTGGCCCTTGCCCCGGCCGCCCGCATGGATCTGCGCCTTGACGACATACACGCTGCCGCCGAGACCCTCCGCCACGCGCACCGCCTCCTCCGGCGTGTACGCCACCCCGCCGCGCGGCACCGGCACGCCATAGCGCCCCAAGAGCCCCTTCGCCTGATACTCGTGGATGTTCATGGACCGTCCGTCCTGGGTGAGAGCGCGGCGCCTGAGGCCGCCCGCGAAACGGGCCGCACAATAGCACCTGAATCTCTCGGGGCAACCGAGTCGCTGCAATGCAGCAAGCCGCGAGGCGCAGACCGTTGATCCCCGCCGGTTTCGCGCCATCATGGTTGCGGCGGTCGAAACCGGGGAGGGCACGGCGATGTACAGGCTGTACTGGAACAGGGACACCGGCGCCTTCGCCCCCGACCTGGTGCTGCAGCTGGCCGGCGCGCCCTGCGAGCGGGTCCGCATCGACCACAAGGTGGGTGAGCATCGCCATCCCGATTATCTGCGCCTGAACCCGATGGGCGAGATCCCGACGCTGGTGCTGCCGGACGGCACGGTGCTGACCGAGTCGGCGGCGATGATCCTGCATCTGGTCGATGCCCATCCCGCCGCCGGGCTGGCGCCGCCGCCGGGCAGCGCCGGCCGCGCCCGGTTCGACCGCTGGCTGGTGTTCATGGCGGTGAACCTGTACGGCGCCGTGCTGCGCCAGGCCTATCCCGAGCGCTTCACCGCCGACCCCGCTGGCGCCCCGGCCGTGCGGGAGGCGGCGGACCGTGCGGTCGACCGCTACTGGGCGCTGGTCGCCGACGCGCTGATGCCCGGCCCGTACCTTCTCGGCGAGCAGCGCAGCGCGGCCGACCTGTACCTGCTGACGCTGCTGACCTGGTACGACTTCCGCGAGGAGATGACTCCGCTCAGCCGGATCTGGGACGCGCTGCTGGCGGACCCCACTGTGGCGGAGGCCTGGCGCCGCTACTTCTCGGAATGATGTTGCGCTGCAGCAGTATCGGGAAAAGAGTCGTCGAGCTTTGTCGGGCAATATCTCAGAAGAGACCAAGGTTTCATAGAATTGTTAATGTATAACGCAAATCTTTGAAAGAGTTTCAGACAAATTGACCTAAATCAGGAATGTTGACGACTGTCCCGGTGGCGGCGGACAGTGCCGTCACGTGGGGGCTGGCCGGATCGAGGCCATTCGTTTGCGAACCGGGCGGCCACAAGCCCCACCGCAACACATAGGGGGACCAATCGTGAGACTGAGTCATCTGGCGGCCGCCGCTTTGGCGTCCGTCGTCGCCCTTCCCGTGTCCTCGGCCCTGGCCGATACGGCCTCCGCGAGCGCTTCCAAGGCCTCCGCCAACACCCTGTCGCTGGGCAACCCGCTCGGCGACCTGATCACGGCGCTGATGAGCCTGGACCTGCAGCGGGCGGTCACCGTCCCGAACATCCGCCAGCACCTCAACGCCCTGCAGCGGATCGCCGATGCGAATGGCGGCAACCGCGCCGCGGGCACGCCCGGCAATGTCGCCACGGTCAACTACATCAAGCAGCGGCTGCAGCGCGCCGGCTACCGGGTGACGGTGCAGAATTTCGACATCCCGTTCTACGAGGAGCGCGGGCCCGGCACCTTCGCCGAGCTGACGCCGACGCCGAAGACTTTCGTCGAGGGCACCGACTTCACCACGATGCCGTTCTCCGGCTCGGGGGACGTCACCGGCCGGCTGGTGCCGACCACCGACATCGAGATCCCGCCGGCGCCGGCACCGAACTCGACCAGCGGCTGCGAGCCCGCGGACTTCCCGGCCGCGGTGTCCGGCAACGTCGCCCTGGTCCAGCGCGGCACCTGCGATTTCAGCGTCAAGGCGGCCAATGCCAAGGCGGCCGGCGCCAAGGCCGTGGTCATCTTCAATGAAGGCCAGCCCGGGCGCACCGACCTGTTCCCCACCGCCGCCATGGACGTGCCGATCGACATCCCGGTGCTGAAGGCCACCTTCCAGGTCGGCGCCGACCTCTACGCCCAGACCCAGGCCGGCCCGGTGACCGTGCATGTCACCACCAACACGCTGTCCGAGAACCGCCCGACCTCGAACGTCATCGGCGAGACGTATTTCGGCCGGCCCGATTCGGTCGTGGTGGTCGGCGCCCACAATGACTCGGTGCCCGCAGGCCCGGGCATCAACGACGACGGCAGCGGCACCGCGACCAATCTCGAGGTCGCCGAGCAGCTGGGCCGCCGCCAGCTGCTGCTGCGCAACAAGGTGCGCTTCGCCTTCTTCGGCGCCGAGGAGCTCGGTCTGCTCGGCTCCTACCACTATGTCGAGACGCTGAGCGACGCCGAGCGGGCGAAGATCAAGGTGATGCTGGACTTCGACATGCTGGCGTCGCCGAACTACGTCCGCTTCGTCTATGACGGCAACGGCTCCACCTTCCCGGACGCGACGGGCCCGAACGGCTCCGGCCTGGTCGAGAACGTGTTCCTGGCCTTCTTCGCCCAGCGCAACCTGGCGACCGAGCCGACGGCCTTCGACGGCCGCTCGGACTACGTCGCCTTCACCGATGCCGGCATCCCGGCGGGCGGCATCTTCAGCGGCGCCGAGGTGGTCAAGACCGAGGCCCAGGCGCGGATCTATGGCGGCACTGCCGGCCAGCCCTATGATCCCTGCTATCACCAGGCCTGCGACACCATCGCCAACATCAACAACACCGTGCTCGACCAGTTCTCGGACGCGGTGGCGAACTCGGTCGTCGTGTTCGCCCAGCGGCGCGACCCCGTGGTCGACCCGGTCGGACTGGCGGCCTCGGCCGCGACCAAGCGGGTCGCCCGGACGGCGACGAAGGGCGCGCTGTACAAGGGCCCGCTGATGATCCGCTGACGCGGCGGCAGGCAGATGGGTTCGGGGTCCGGGCGGCGACGTCCGGACCCGGTTCTATTTTGGAAGATACAGTAATTTGTCAGGCAAAATCTCGACTGAGACCAGATATCTGCGGATTTGTCGGGCTAAATCTCGATAATGTCAAATTTCTGCAAATACAGCCTAAAACAAGATTCAACAATTCCATTGACGTGTTTCCAGGCGATGCTGGACAGTGCTGACCCAAGTGGGGAGGCTGGCCGGAAACGGCCTTTCGATTGCGATCCGGGCCGCCACAAGCCCCACCGCAACGACTTGAAGGGGGACCATCGTGAAAACGCGTCATCTGGCGGCCGCCCTGCTGGCGACCGCCCTGGCCCTGCCTGCGTCCTCGGCCATGGCCGCCACCACCAACGCCGCCCCGTCGGCGGCGGCCCAGCGTGGCCTGATCGGCGACCTGATCACCGGGCTGATCAGCGCCGACCTGCAGCGGGCGGTCACGGTCGCCGGGATCCGCCAGCACCTGACCGCTCTGCAGGCCATCGCCACCGCCAATGGCGGCAATCGCGCCGCCGGCCTGCCGGGCTACAAGGCCTCGGTCGACTATGTGAAGCAGCGGCTGCAGCGCGCCGGCTACCGGGTCACCGTCCAGCCCTTCCCGTTCGATTTCTTCCAGGAGACGGGCACGCCGGAATTCGCGCGGGTGTCGCCGTCGCCGCGGACCTACACTCCCGCCACCGACTTCGCGACCACGCTCTATTCCGCCTCGACCGAGGTCACCGGCCGGGTGGTGCCGACCCGCAATATCGTGCTGCCGCCGACACCGGAGCCGAGCTCGGCGAGCGGCTGCGAGGCCGCCGATTATCCGCCGGAGACGGCCGGGGCCATCGCCCTGATCCAGCGTGGCACCTGCACCTTCGCCCAGAAGGCGGAGATGGCGGAGGCGGCGGGCGCCATCGGCGTCATCATCATGAATGAGGGCCAGCCCGGCCGCACCGACGTGATCGAGGGCGTCGGCCTCGGCGCGCCGCGGCCCTATCCGGGTGTGTTCACCAGCTTCGAGGTCGGCAACGAGCTGTACACCCAGGCCCAGTCCGGCCCGGTGACCGTCCGCATCAAGGTCCAGGCGATCAATGAGGAGCGGACCAACTGGAACGTCATCGCCGACACCTGGTTCGGCGACCCGAACAAGGTCGTCACGGTCGGGGCGCATCTCGATTCCGTGCAGGTCGGCCCGGGCATCAACGACAATGGCAGCGGCACCGCGACCAATCTCGAGGTGGCGGAGCAGGTCGGCCGCCGCCAGCTGCTGCTGCGCAACAAGGTGCGCTTCGCCTTCTGGGGCGGCGAGGAGCTGGGGCTGCTCGGCTCCACCCACTATGTCGCGTCGCTCAGCGATGCCGAGAAGAAGAAGATCCTGCTGAACCTGAACTTCGACATGCTGGCGTCGCCGAACTTCGTGCGCTTCGTCTATGACGGCAACGGGTCGGACACGCCGGATGCCGGGCCGGACGGGTCCGGGCTGATCGAGAACGTGTTCCTGGCGCATTTCGCCCGCAAGAACCTGGCCACGGCCCCGACCGCCTTCGACGGCCGGTCCGACTACGGCCCGTTCATCGAGAACGGCATCCCGGCCGGCGGCCTGTTCAGCGGCGCCGAGAACGTCAAGTCCGAGGCCGAGGCGCGGATCTATGGCGGCACGGCGGGCCAGCCCTACGATGCCTGCTACCACCAGCCCTGCGACGGCATCGCCAATATCAGCAACACCGCGCTGGACCAGTTTTCGGACGCGGTGGCGAATGCGGTGATCGTGTTCGCGATGCGGCGCGACCCGGTGACCGACACCGCGGAGTTCGCGGCCACGGCCGCCAAGCGCGCGGCGGCCAAGCGCAGCCCGCTGTTCAAGGGCGGCCTGGCCATCCGCTGATGGTCGGGGGATGACGGGGCGGGGGCCGGGCGTCACGTCCTGCCCCCTTTTCCTTTCCCCTCGCCGTCATTGCGAGGAGGCGAAGCCGACGAAGCAATCCATCGTCCCGCACGAGCGGCTGCATGGATTGCTTCGCTGCGCTCGCAATGACGGTGGTGGGAACTGTGAAAGGTTCCGTAGGCGGAAGAGGTCGCGCGACTGCCTCTACCCCAGCGCGCGGCCGGTCTCCGGGTCGAACAGGTGCAACTGGTCCTCGGGCACGGCGAAGGCCAGGCGGTCGCCGCCGCGGGCCGGCACCACGCCGGGCAGCCGGGCCAGGAGGGTCGTGCCGTCGCCCAACCGGCCGTGG
>NZ_JANX01000473.1 GCF_000767795.1 Inquilinus limosus MP06
CCGAACATCACCGACGGCCAGGCCGCCCGCGTCGAAATCTACCTCGCTCAATAGGCTCAGCACCGGACGCCCCGACGGGCGTCGGGGGGACACGTCGATGACCGATCAGGACTTCCACCGAATCAAGCGCCTGCCGCCCTATGTGTTCGCCGAGGTGAACGCGATGAAGGCGGCGGCGCGAGCTCGGGGCGAGGACATCATCGATCTCGGCATGGGCAACCCCGACGGGCCGCCGCCGAAGCATGTGATCGAGAAGCTGACCGAGGCGGCGCAGAACCCGCGCAGCCACGGCTATTCCACCTCGCGCGGCATCCCGGGGCTGCGCCGGGCCCAGGCCGCCTACTACCAGCGCCGCTTCGGGGTCGAGCTCGACCCTGAGAGCGAGCTGGTGGTCACCATCGGGTCGAAGGAAGGCCTGGCCAACCTGGCCCAGGCGATCACCAGCCCGGGCGACATCATCCTGGTGCCGAACCCGAGCTATCCGATCCACATGTTCGGCTTCATCATCGCCGGCGCCGCCATCCGGTCGCTGCCGATCACGCCGGGCACCGACTTCATGGACGTGCTGGAGCGGGCGGTGCGGCACAGCGTGCCGAAGCCGACCGCGCTGGTGCTGAACTACCCGTCGAACCCGACCGCCGAGGTCGTCGACCTCGACTTCTACCGGCCGATCGTGAAGTTCTGCCGCGAGCACGGCATCTGGATCCTGTCGGACCTGGCCTATGCCGAGATCTATTTCGACACGGCGCCGCCGCCCTCGATCCTGGCGATCCCCGAGGCGCGCGACATCGCGGTCGAGTTCACGTCGCTGAGCAAGACGTATTCGATGGCCGGCTGGCGCATCGGCTTCGCCGCCGGCAACAAGCGCCTGATCGCGGCGCTGGCGCGGGTGAAGTCCTATGTCGACTACGGCGCCTTCACGCCGCTGCAGGTGGCGGCGACCGCGGCGATCAACGGGCCGCAGGACTTCATCGACGAGATGCGGGCGCGCTACCGGCTGCGCCGCGACACGCTGGTCGAGGGGCTGCGCGCCGCCGGCTGGCCGGTGGAGAAGCCCGAGGCCAGCATGTTCGTCTGGGCGCCGATCCCGGAGCCCTTCGTCCGCGGCGGGTCGCTCGCCTTCTCCAAGCTGCTGCTGGAAGAGGCCGGGGTGGCCGTGGCGCCGGGCGTCGGCTTCGGCGAGTACGGCGACGGCCATGTCCGCATCGCGCTGGTGGAGAACCATCAGCGCATCCGCCAGGCCTGCAAGGCCATCAAGACCTTCCTGAGCCGGCGGCGCAACGACCCGCAGCCGGTCAGCCTGAAAGCCGTCTCGTGACTCCCGTCCTGAAAATCGGCATCGCCGGCCTCGGCACGGTCGGCGGCGGCGTGCTGCGCCTGCTGCAGGCCCATGGCGACCTCCTGGCCCAGCGCAGCGGCCGGCGCATCGTCGTCACCGCCGTCTCGGCCCGCGACCGGCACCGCGACCGCGGCGTGCCGCTCGACGGCGTGCGCTGGTACGACGACGCGGTGGCCCTGGCCGCCGACCCCGAGGTCGATGTGGTGGTCGAGCTGATCGGCGGCGCCAACGGCGTCGCCAAGACGGTCTGCGAGACCGCGATCGCCCATGGCAAGCCGGTGGTCACCGCCAACAAGGCGCTCTTGGCCGTGCACGGCCCGGCCCTGGCCGCGGCGGCGGAGGAGGCCGGCGTGGCCCTGGCCTTCGAGGCGGCGGTGGCCGGCGGCATCCCGGCGATCAAGGGGTTGCGCGAGGGCCTGGCCGGCAACCGCATCGACGGCGTGTTCGGCATCCTCAACGGCACCTGCAACTACATCCTGACCGAGATGCGGACCACGGGCCGTGAGTTCGCGGAGGTCCTGGCCGAGGCGCAGAAGCTCGGCTATGCCGAGGCCGATCCCAGCTTCGACGTCGACGGCGTCGACGCCGCGCACAAGCTGGCGGTGCTGGCCGCCCTGGCCTTCAACGCCCGGGTCGAGTTCGACGACCTGCACATCGAGGGCATCCGCCAGGTCTCGGCGCTCGACATCGCCTATGCGCAGGAGCTGGGCTACCGCATCAAGCTGCTGGGCATCGCCCGGCGCACGGAGGAGGGGCTGTCGCTGCGCGTGCACCCCTGCATGGTGGCCGAGGCGTCGCCGATCGCCCATGTCGAGGGCGTGTTCAACGCCGTGGTGGCGCAGGGCGACTTCGTCGGCCAGGTGATGATGACCGGCCGCGGCGCCGGCGCCGGCCCGACCGCCTCGGCCGTCGTCGCCGACCTGGTCGACCTGGCCCGCGGCCTGAAGGTGCCGACCCTCGGCATCCCCGCCGCGCGGCTGGAGCGCGCCGCCGTGCTGCCGATGGACCATCGCCGCGGCGCCTATTATCTGCGGCTGATGGTGGTCGACCGCCCTGGCGTGATCGCCGACGTGGCCGCCGCCATGCGCGACCAGCAGATCTCGGTCGAAAGCCTGCTGCAGCGCGGCCGGTCGCCCGGCGACGCGGTGCCGCTGGTGATCATCACCCATGAGACGGACGAGGCGGCGATGACCCGGCTGCTGGCGGCGCTGGGCGCGCTGGACGCGGTGCTGGAGCCGCCGCATGTCATTCGCATCGAAGACCTGTGATCATTCCCGGTACCGGCTGTCACGGAAAGCCGGTACACCCGTCGCACGATGTGTCCGCCGCCGCCCGTGAGGGCAGATGCGGCGGATGCGAGACCGAAAGGATCGGAGAGACGATGAAACGGCCGGAAGCCAAGTCCCAGGTGATGGACCGCAACCTCGCGCTCGAGGTGGTGCGGGTGACGGAAGCCGCAGCCCTCTCCGCCTCGCGGCTGATGGGCCGCGGCGACGAGCGCCAGGCGGACCAGGCGGCGGTCGACGCGATGCGGCAGGCGCTGAACAGCCTGGCCATCGTCGGCGAGGTGGTGATCGGCGAGGGCGAGCGCGACGAGGCGCCGATGCTCTATATCGGCGAGAAGGTCGGCGCCGGCGACGGGCCGGAGATCGACATCGCCCTCGACCCGCTGGAGGGCACCACCATCACCGCCAAGGGCGGCCCGAACGCGCTGGCGGTCATCGCCATGGCCAACAAGGGCGGCTTCCTCAAGGCGCCCGACGTCTACATGGACAAGATCGCGGTCGGCGGCGACCTGCCGAAGGACCTGATCGACATCGACTCAAGCCCGGCCCAGAACCTGAAGGCGCTGGCCCTGGCCAAGCGGGTCGCGGTCTCCGACCTCGTGGTCTGCGTGCTGGACCGGCCGCGGCACCAGGAGCTGATCGCCAAGATCCGCGAAGCCGGCGCCCGGATCATGCTGATCTCCGACGGCGACGTCTCCGGCGTCATCGCCACGGCGCAGCCCGAGACCGGCGTCGACATGTATCTCGGCACCGGCGGCGCGCCCGAGGGCGTGCTGGCCGCCTCGGCGCTGCGCTGCATCGGCGGCCAGATGCAGGGGCGTCTCTTGTTCCGCAACGACGACGAGCGCGAGCGCGCCAAGCGCCAGGGCATCGAGGACTTCACCCGCGTCTACGGCCTGATGGACCTGGCCGGGGGCGACGTGATGTTCGCGGCCACCGGCGTCACCACCGGTCCGATGCTGCGCGGCGTGCGCCTGATCCCGGGCGGCGCCATCACCCATTCGATCGTCATGCGCTCGAAGAGCGGCACCGTCCGCACCATCGAGGCGCGGCACGATTTCCGCCGCAAGGCCGGCTTCGAGTTCGTCGGCGGCTGAGGACAGCATAGCGGGGGCGGCCCTCTGACGGGCGCAGCCCTCACCGTCATTGCGAGGAGGCGAAGCCGACGAAGCAATCCAGGGGCGGCTCGCAGCGGCCCCTGGATTGCTTCGCTGCGCTCGCAATGACGAGTCGAGTGAGGATGAGGGGGACTGTGCCATGAGGACGGGGCGTTGACGGGTCCGGCGCTGTTCGGCGTCGAACGCTCCGCCAAGGGCGCGCGCTGGATCGGCCGCGCCGCCGACGACCGGCTGGCGCTGGCGCTGTCCCAGCGCCACGCCCTGCCGGAGATCGTCGCCCGGGTGCTGGCGGCGCGCGGCGTCGGCCTGGACGACGCGCCCGCCTTCCTGAACCCGACGCTGCGGGCGCTGCTGCCCGACCCCTCGGTGCTGCGCGACATGGACCGGGCGGCGGCGCGCATCGCCCGGGCGGTGACGGCCGGCGAGGGCATCGCCGTCTTCGGCGACTACGACGTCGACGGCGCCACCTCCACGGCCCTGCTGGTTCGCTACCTGCGCGCGCTGGGCATCGAGCCGCAGATCCACATCCCCGACCGCATCGCCGAGGGCTACGGCCCCAACGCCCAGGCGCTGGAGAAGCTGCGCGCCGGCGGCGCCGGGCTGGTGGTGACGGTCGATTGCGGCACCACCGCCTTCGACGCGCTGGAGGGGGCCGCTGGCCTCGACGTCGTGGTGATCGACCACCACACGGCGGAGCCGCGCCTGCCGAAGGTGGCGGCGGTGGTCAATCCGAACCGGCTGGACCAGGATCCGGGCCTCGGCCAGCTCGCCGCCTGCGGCGTCACCTTCCTGGCGCTGGTGGCGCTGAACCGCGCCCTGCGCCAGGCCGGGGTGTTCGCCAACCGGACCGAACCGGACCTGCTGGCGCTGCTCGACCTGGTGGCGCTGGGCACGATCTGCGACGTGGTGCCGCTGACCGGGCTGAACCGGGCGCTGGTGGGGCAGGGGCTGAAGGTGATGGCGCAGCGCCGCAACACCGGCCTGGCCGCGCTGGCCGATGTGGCGCGGGTGACCGAGACGGTCGACGCCTATCACGCCGGCTACATCCTGGGGCCGCGGATCAATGCCGGCGGCCGCATCGGCCGGGCCGATCTCGGCGCCCGTCTCTTGGCCACCGAGGACAGGGCCGAGGCGGCGCGGATCGCGGCGCTGCTGGACGAGCACAATGTCGACCGCAAGACGGTCGAGGCCGAGGTGATGGCCGCGGCGATCGCCCAGGTCGAGGCGGCGGAAGCCGGGCCGGTGATCCTGGTGGCGGGCGAGGGCTGGCATCCCGGCGTGGTCGGCATCGTCGCCGGCCGGCTGCGCGAGCGCTACGGCCGACCGTCCTGCGTTGTCGGGTTCGAGGGCGGCATCGGCAAGGCGTCCGGCCGTTCCGTGCCCGGGGTCGATCTCGGCGCCGCGGTGATCGCGGCGCGCCAGGCC
>NZ_JANX01000474.1 GCF_000767795.1 Inquilinus limosus MP06
GCCCTCGGCGAAGCTGGGCAAGGCCATGGTGCCGGCGGCGATCAGGGCGGCGAGGTCGTCCGCCGTCGCCTCGGCGGGGGCCGGACCGGCGATCCGATCCCATTCCCGGCCGCCCATATGCAGGGTGCAGCCGATCGGCCGGCCGTCGACATCGACATTCGCGACCATGCCACGGCGCGGATCCAGCCGGTCCAGCTTCAGGCCGGGGCGGAAGCCGATGATCCAGGTGCCGGTGGACAGCAGCGGCACGTCGCCGAGGCCGGCGGCCAGGAAGCGGTGGTAGTTGGCATTGCTGTCATGCACGCCGCACAGCAGCGCCAGCTCGGGCGGCAGCCCGTGCGCCGCGGCCAGGGCGGGCCGGATCGTGCCCAGCACGTCCCAGGCGTTGCGGCGCGGCGGGATCAGCCGGTCCCAGCCGCGGCGCCGGACGATGCCGGTGAAATCGCCCGCCGCCGGGTTCCACAGATGCGTCTGGGCCGCCAGGGTGGTGATCTCGCTGGCCGGCGCGCCGCCCAGGCGCCAGGCGAAATACTGCGGCAGGGTCAGCAGCCAGCGGGCGCGAGCGAAGCCGTCGGGAAAGTCGCGCTCCTGCCACAGCATCTGCTTGGCCAAGCGGTGGGCGCCGGGGTCGACCAGACAGCCGGTCTCGGCGAAGCCCGGCCCCTCGGCGGCATAGGCCTCGTCCAGCCAGCCGGGCGCCGCGGCCTCGTAGTCCATCATCGGCAGCACCGGGCCGGCGTCGTCGACCAGCACGCCGCTGGTGCCGTAGCCGGTGGCGACGAAGGCGGCCAGGCGATGGCGGCGGGCCAGGTCGCCCAGCGCGCCCAGCAGCCAGCCCTCCATCGCCGTCAGGTCGACATGCAGGTAGGGCGGGCCCGGCCGCGACAGGTTGCGGGTGCGCACCGCCTCCAGCACTGCGCCCTCCGGCGTCACCGCCAGCAGCTTCAGATTGGTCTTGCCGACATCGAGCACCGCGACGACGGACATGCGCTTCCTGCTCTGCTTGTGGCTCTCCCCGTCGCCGGGGATGCCGCGGCAGTGTTACGCAAACCCCTCGTCGATGAATAGGTCCGACTTAGGGGACGCGGGGTTCCCCCGATTGTCATTGCCGGGCTTGACCCGGGCATCCAGGAGATGTCTATGCCGCTCCGGGTGGCCCCTGGATTGCCGGGTCAAGCCCGGCAATGACAGAAAGGGGAAAGGCCTGTCCCAGCCCTATTCCACCATCGCCCAGGCCAGCGGCTCGCCGCGGGCCAGGTCGCGGGCGGCGCGGCGGCCCAGCACCTCGGGCAGGTGCTTCGGCGCCAGGCCGTAGCCGGGGCGGATCGACCGGACATTCGCCTCGGTCAGCGTCTCGCCGGCCTTGACGTCCGCGGTGACGTAGAGCGAGCGGCGATAGACGATGTTGCCGGCCTCCGACCCTTTCAGGTCGTAGCGGATGCGGCCCAGCGCCGCCCAGGCGCCCTTGCAGTCCTCGACCAGCCGGGTGAACTCCGCCGGCTCCAGCGAGAAGGCGGAATCCGGGCCGCCATCGGCGCGGGCCAGGGTGAAGTGCTTCTCGATCACCGACCCGCCCAGCGCGACGGCGGCGACCGAGGCGGTGGTGCCCATGGTGTGGTCGGACAGGCCGCTGATCACGCCGAAGGTCTCGGCCAGGTTCGGGATGGTGCGCAGATTGGCGTCCTCCATCGGCGCCGGATAGGCGCTGATGCAGTGCAGCACCACCAGGCCGTCGGCCCCGCCGCGGCGCGCCGTGTCGATCACCTCCTGGATCTCGCCGAGATTGGCGAGGCCGGTGGAGATGATCATCGGCTTCCGCTTGCTGGCGATGTACTCGACCAGCGGCAGGTCCACCACCTCGAAGGACGCGACCTTGTAGGCTGGGGCGCCCAGCCCCTCCAGCAGGTCGACCGCGGTCTTGTCGAAGGGGGTGGAGAAGACGGTGATGCCCAGCTCCCGCCCCTTGGCGAACAGCGCCTCGTGCCACTCCCAGGGGGTCGACGCCTCCTGGTACAGGTCGTACAGGCGCTGCCCGTCCCACAGCCCGCCCTTGATCCGGAACTGCTCGCCGTCATGGTCCAGCGTGATGGTGTCGGCGGTGTAGGTCTGCAGCTTCACCGCGTCGGCGCCGGTGGCCTTCGCCGCCTCCATCATCCGCAGTGCCCGGGCCAGATCGCCATTGTGGTTGCCCGACAGTTCGCAGATTACATAGGGCGGGTGGTCGGGGCCGATCCTGCGGCCGGCGATGGAAATCTCGTGCATGCGGGCAACCCTGATATGGCGCGGCTGAAACGGCGCCAGTTGAGCCCAGGCGGCTGCGGAATTCCAGCCCCTCGTCAGTGGGCTCCTCCGAGGTTCAGCCCGACGATGCCGGCGATCACCAGGGCGACCGAGGCCAGCTTCAGCACGGTCAGCGCCTCCTGGAACCACAGCACGCCGATCACCACGGTCGCCGCGGTGCCGATGCCGGACCAGACAGCATAGGCCAGGCTCAGCTCCATCCGCTTCAACGCCAGGGTCAGGAAGCCGAAGGCGGCGCCGTAGAACACGAAGATCAGCACCGAGGACAGCGGGTTGCGGAACCCGTCGGAGAGCTTCATGCAGACGGTGCCGGCGACCTCGAAGCCGATCGCGGCGAGCAGCAGGATCCAGGCCATGGGACGGACTCGCGGCAGGGGTGGAAGAGCGACCTCAGTGCGGCGTGACGAGCTTCAGCCCGACGATCCCCGCCACGATCAGGCCGATGCAGGCCAGCCGGGCGAAGTTGGCCGGGTCGCCGAACAGCCAGATGCCGAGGATCGCGGTGCCGACCGCGCCGACGCCGGTCCAGACCGCATAGGCCGTGCCGATCGGCAGGTCCTTCAGCGCCAGGCCCAGCAGCAGCAGGCTGACGATCATCGCCGCCGCGGTCGCCACGCTGGGCACCAGCCGGGTGAAGCCCTCGGTGTATTTCAGGCCGACCGCCCAGCCGATCTCGAACAGCCCGGCGATGATCAGGATCACCCAAGCCATGACAGCAACTCCTTGGATTGAAGGTCAGGCGCCCGGTCGCGTCATCCCGGCCAGGCGCCGCAGCACCGCCGCCCGGTCCGCCGGGTCGACGGCCCGGATGCCGAACACCTCGTTCAGCCACAGCCCGTCCGCCGCCAGCCGGATGATGGCGGCCAGCACCGGGTCGATCCCGTCCGCCTTCTGCCGGTCGACCCAGCCGGCGTACTGCGCGGCATAGGGCGCCAGCAGCGAAGGGTCGTAGCCCAGGGCGGCGATCAGCGCCGCCTCGCGCATCGCGTCCCGGTCGTCCGGGGTGCCGGGCGGCGGGAAGGCGGCGCCGAGATAGGCGCGGGTCAGGGCGCCCGGCTGCGCATCCGCGGCGGTCAGCCGGTCCATCCGCTCCTGCATGCAGGCGCCGATCCGGGCGATCATGGCGCGGATCAGCGCCTCCTTGCTCTCGAAGTGATAGATCAGCCCGCCCTTGCTCAGGCCGGCGGCCTCGGCCACCGCGTCCAGCGTCAGGGCCGGGACGCCGCGCTCCAGCACCACCTGCTCGGCGGCGGTCAGGATCCGGGTCTTGGTGTCGGGGGCGCTCATGAGTGTGACTATACCGACTGGTCGGTATAGTCACAAGTCGATGGCGGGGCATGGCGGCCATGCCATGATGCCGCATGGCCCATCGCAACCGCGTCACGCCCTTCGGCGAGATCGTCGCCGACCCCGCCCGCGGCACCATGCTCGGCAATCGCGGCGTGATCCACGATGCGGCGGGGCGGATCCGCCGGCCCTGGTCGACCACGCGCTGGATCTGCTGCCGGCTGGCGTTCAAGGGCCGCTGGCGGCCGGTGATGCAGCCGGACCGCTGGACCCATCTGTTCTTCCTGGACGAGGCGGTGGCGATCGCCGCCGGCCACCGCCCCTGCGCCGAATGCCGGCGCGAGGCCTACAATGCCTGGCGCGCCGCCTGGATGACGGCGCATGGGCTGGAGGTCCCGCCGCGGGCCGAGGCGATGGACGCCGTGATCCACCCGGCCCGAATCGATCCCGCCACCCGCCGCCAGCGGGTGGTGCCGCACCCGGCGGCGGGGCTGCCGGACGGGGCGATGGTGACCCTGCCCGACGATCCCGGCGGCGCTTGGCTGGTTTTGGGCGGCGGGCTGCGTCGCTGGAGCCCGTCAGGCTATCGCGAGAGCCGGCCGATGCCCTCGGGCGAGGTCGGACTGCTGACCCCGCAGCCCAGCCTCGCCGTCCTCGCCGCCGGCTACCGGCCCGAGCTGCATCCGTCGGCCGTCTAGTCCGGCTCGCCGCCCTCCGCCGCCACGGCGGCGAGCCAGCGGCGGATCACCGTCTCCTCCTCCGGCGTCAGCCCGGCGGCCAGCGCCTTCTCCAGCACCTGCACCCGCTCGCGGCAGCGGGCCAGCAGCGCCTTGCCACTGTCGGTGATCTCCAGGGTCAGGATGCGGCCATGCACCGGGTGCGGATGCCGGGTCACCGACCCGGCGCGCTCCAGATTGGCGATGATGACGCTGACCGTCTGCGGCGTCAGCACCGCCAGCCGCGCCAGATCGGCGCCCGACAGGCCGGGATAGGCAGCGATCATGGTCAGCGCCGCGAATTGCGGCGGCGTCACCTCCAGATCCGCCAAGGCGCGCTCCATCCGCAGCCGGTAGGCGCCGCCGGCCTGGCGCAGCAGATAGCCGAAATACCCGCCCTCGCCGCGCTTGCCCTCGCCCGGCCGCGGGATCGCCGGGCCGTCATCCCGCTTGACCATGTTATCAGAACTCTTATAAGTTATTCGTACTCTGATAATACTCCCGCTCTCCGGAAAGGGCCATCGCCATGTCGGCCGTGCCTGACGCCGAATCCCTGGATCTCCGTGCCGTGGAGGACGAGGCCGCGGTCGCCGCCTGCTGGCCGGTGATGCGCCAGCTGCGGCCGCATCTGGCCTCGGCGGAGCAGTTCGTGGCGCGCTGGCGCCTGCAGGCCGCGTCCGGCTATCGGCTGGCCGCGCTGTGGCGCGGCGGCACGCCGGTGGCGCTGGCCGGCTTCCGGGTGCAGGAGAACCTGGTCTACGGCCCGCATCTCTATGTCGACGACCTGGTCACCGACGAGGCCGAGCGCGGCGGCGGCCACGGCGCCCGGCTGATCGCCTGGCTGGCGGAGGAGGGCAAG
>NZ_JANX01000475.1 GCF_000767795.1 Inquilinus limosus MP06
GCCGCCTTCCGGGCGGAGGTGGCGGCGCGCTGGGACCTGCCGCGGCTGCGCGAGCAGGTGCTGGAAAGCCAGCGGCGGCGCCGCTTCGTCGATGCGGCGCTGCGCCGGGGCGCGCTGCATGGCTGGGACTGGCAGCCGCGGCAGGACGCGACCCGGCAATATATCCGCAACCACATGGATCTCGACGACCTGGAGGCCGCCGCCCGGTTCCCGCGCGTCACGCGGGGCAACAACCCCCATGGGGACGACAACAACAGGGAGACAGCATCATGCGCGGACCACGCCTCATCGCCCTTGCCCTGACCGGGCTGCTGCTGGCGGCCATGCCGGCCGCCGCGGCCGACCCGGACAGCTGCGCCACCGTGCGCATGTCGGACCCGGGCTGGACCGACATCACCTCGACCAACGGCGTGCTCGGCACGCTCTTGGAGCCGCTGGGCTACACCCAGAAGGTGGAGACCCTGGCCCCGCCGGTGACCTTCGAGAGCCTGAAGAACGGCCAGATCGACGTGTTCCTCGGCAACTGGATGCCGGCGCAGACCCGCTTCATCGAGCCGCTGACGGCCGAGAAGGCGATCGAGGTGATCCGCCCCAATCTCGACGGCATCCGCTTCACCCTGGCGGTGCCGGCCTATGTCGCCGAGGCCGGGGTCAAGGATTTCGCCGACCTGGCCAAGCATGCCGACAAGTTCGACCACAGGATCTACGGCATCGAGCCTGGGGCGCCGGCGAACCAGAACATCCAGCGGATGATCGACACCAAGGATTTCGGCCTGGACGGCTGGACCCTGGTCGAGTCGAGCGAGCAGGGCATGCTCAGCCAGGTCGACCGGGCAGTGCGGCGGAAGGACTGGATCGCCTTCCTGGCCTGGGAGCCGCACCCGATGAACGCCAAGTTCCCGATCGCCTATCTCAGCGGCGGCGACGCCTATTTCGGCCCGAATTACGGGCGCGCCACCGTCTACACCGTGACGAAGCGAGACTTGTCGAAGAATTGCCCAAATCTCGCCCGGCTGCTGTCACAGCTGACATTCACGGTCGACATGGAGAACCAGATCATGGGGACGATCCTGGACGAGGGGGCGGATGGCCGCACGGCCGCCGCGAAGTACCTCAAGGCTCACCCCGACCTTCTCGCCGGCTGGCTGGCCGGCGTGACCACCCGCGACGGACAGGATGGCCTCGCCGCCGTCCGCGCCGCACTGACCAAGGGCTGAGGGAGGCCCGCAGCGCATGTTGACCGTGATCCGGGGTTGGATCGTCCAGCTGTTCAAGCCGCGCTACCACCCGGAGCGGCACTACATGCGCGGCCGCCCGACCGGCGGCACCTCGCGCTGAGCCAGTTCGACAGATCCTCGTCAAACAAACCGTCATCGCGAGCCCCGAAGGGGCGTAGCGATCCAGGGGCCGATGCCGCTGGATCGCCACGGCGCTACGCGCCTCGCGATGACGGTTCATGTTGACGGCAGGTCAGACGAACCCGCCGCCTCTACTTCAGCCCTTGATGAAGGCCAGCAGGTCCGGGTTCAGCACGTCGGCATGGGTGGTCAGCATGCCGTGCGGGAAGCCCTTATAGACTTTCAGCGTGCCGTGCTTCAGCAGCTTGACCGATAGCAGCGCCGAATCGGCGATCGGCACGATCTGGTCGTCGTCGCCATGCATCACCAGCGTCGGCACCTCGATCGCCTTCAGATCCTCGGTGAAGTCGGTCTCCGAGAACGCCTTGATGCAGTCGTACTGGGCCTTGGCGCCGCCGATCATGCCCTGGCGCCACCAATTGCCGATGACGCCCTCGGAGACCTTCGCGCCCGGCCGGTTGAAGCCATAGAACGGCCCGGCTGGAACGTCGCGGTAGAACTGGGCGCGGTTGGCGGCGAGCGCGGCACGGAAGCCGTCGAACACCTCGAGCGGCAGGCCGCCCGGGTTCTTCTCCGACTTCACCATCACCGGCGGCACGGCGCCGACCAGCACTGCCTTGGCCACCCGGCCGTTACCGCCATGCCTGGCGACATAGCGCGTCACCTCGCCTCCGCCGGTCGAATGGCCGATATGGACGGCGCCCTTGAGTCCGAGATGCTCGAACAGCTGCGCCGCGTCGGCGGCGTAGGTATCCATCTCGTTGCCGGTGTCGGTCTGGCTGGACCGGCCGTGGCCGCGCCGGTCATGGGCGACGACGCGGAAGCCCTGGCCCAGGAAGTACAGCATCTGGGTGTCCCAGTCGTCGCTGCTGAGCGGCCAGCCGTGGTGGAACACGATCGGCTGGGCGTCACGCGGGCCCCAATCCTTGAAGAAGATGGTCGTGCCGTCCTTGGTCGTGAACAATCCGCTGCTCATGGTGCTGTCTCCGGATGAGGGTGGGCGTGAGGGCGCGGCGGCAGCTTGCGCCAGGGAAGAATGCGGCAGGGCGGCCGCGGCGGCGAGTCCGACTCCTGCCGCCAGGACCAGCCGGCGCGAAATTCCGTCCGTCCCGTGCTTGCTGAGATCCATCTGCGGCTCCATAGATTATCGCGATATCAATTGTCGCGATAATCTATCGGTACCCGATCGCCTCGCTGGCGTCCAGCTACATCTTAGCGTGATATCATTTTTCGTGATAAATGTGGCTGCGCATCAGGAACAGGAGGGTGCCGCATGCCCTTGCCGAAGGACCGTCCGCTCGCGCTCGACGAGCAGATCTGCTTCACGCTGTACCGCACCAACATCGCCATCAACCGGACCTACAAGCCGCTGCTGGACGAGATGGGCATCACCTATCCGCAGTACCTCGTGCTGAACGTGCTGGGGGAGGAGGACGGCCGGACCATCGGCGCCATCGCCGCCCGCCTCGCCCTCGAATCGAGCACGATCACGCCCCTGGTGAAGCGGATGGAAGCCGCCGGGCTCGTGCAGCGGCGGCGCAGCCCGGGCAATGAGCGCGAGGTCCAGGTCCGGCTGACCGGGACGGGCCGCGATCTCTTCGGCCGCAGCCGCTGCCTGGGCGAATCGCTGCTGCAGCGGTCCGGCCTGACGCTGCCGCAGCTCGACGCCCTCAACCGCCAGGTCCAGGCGCTGACCGCGGCGCTGGACAGCGGGCTCGACCGGCCGGAGTGAGCCGGGCGACGGCCGGACCATAGGCCCGCATATCATCCGAGGATGGCAGCCGCCCGCCCAACGCAGTTGCGGCGCGGCGCCGGGTCATGCAGTTTGCGGCCACCCTTCCGCAAGCTGAGTGCGAGCGATGACCGAACCCACCGCCACCTATGACGTGATCGTGATCGGCGCCGGCCCCGGCGGCTATGTCGCCGCCATCCGCGCCGCCCAGCTGGGGCTGAAGACCGCCTGTGTCGAGAAGATGCCGACCCTGGGCGGCACCTGCCTGAACATCGGCTGCATCCCGTCCAAGGCGCTGCTGCACGCGTCGGAGCGGTACGAGGAGGCCGGCCATTCCCTGGCCGCCTTCGGCATCAAGGTTACGGGGGTCGAGCTCGACCTGCCGGGCATGATGGGCCACAAGGACAAGGTGGTGAAGGCCAATGTCGACGGCGTCGACTTCCTGTTCAAGAAGAACAAGATCGACCGGCTGAAGGGCGCGGCCCGCTTCACCGCGAAGGACCGGATCGAGGTCGAGGGCAAGACATACACAGCCAAGAACTTCGTCATCGCCACCGGCTCCGACTCGACGCCGCTGAAGGGTGTCGAGGTCGACGAGACGCGCATCGTCACCTCGACCGGCGCGCTGTCGCTGCCGGAGGTGCCGAAGCATCTGGTGGTGATCGGCGGCGGCGTCATCGGGCTCGAGCTCGGCTCGGTCTGGTCCCGCCTCGGCGCCAAGGTCACAGTGGTGGAGTTCCTCGACCG
This sequence comes from Inquilinus limosus MP06, assembly GCF_000767795.1. Taxonomy (GTDB): domain Bacteria; phylum Pseudomonadota; class Alphaproteobacteria; order DSM-16000; family Inquilinaceae; genus Inquilinus; species Inquilinus limosus_E. The sequence continues at coordinate 3,838 of NZ_JANX01000475.1, forward strand.
CATCCTGCCGACCAATGACGGCGAGGTGTCGAAGCAGATGCAGCGCGTCCTGACCAAGCAGGGCATGGCGTTCAAGCTGGGCTCCAAGGTCACCGCCGCGCAGAAGACCGACAAGGGCGTCACCCTGACCGTCGAGCCGGCCAAGGGCGGCGACGCGGAGACGATCGAGGCGGACTACGTGCTGCTGTCGATCGGCCGCCGGCCCTACACCGAGGGGCTGGGCCTGGACGCCGCCGGGGTCGAGCTGGACGAGCGCGGCCGGGTCAAGACCGACAAGCACTTCCGCACCAATGTCGAGGGCATCTACGCCATCGGCGACGTCATCGCCGGCCCGATGCTGGCGCACAAGGCCGAGGATGAGGGCGTGGCCGTGGCCGAGATCCTGGCCGGCCAGGCGGGCCATGTGAACTACGACGCCATCCCCAGCGTGGTCTACACCTGGCCCGAGGTGGCCTCGGTCGGCCGCAGCGAAGAGGAGCTGAAGCAGGCCGGCGTGGCCTACAAGGCCGGCAAGTTCCCGTTCCTGGCCAATGGCAAGGCCCGCGCCATGAACGCCACCGACGGCTTCGTCAAGGTGTTGGCCGACGCCAAGACCGATCGGGTGCTGGGCGTGCACATCATCGGCGCCGAGGCCGGCATCCTGATCGCCGAATGCGTGCTGGCGATGGAGTTCGGCGCCTCGGCCGAGGACATCGCCCGCACCTGCCACGCCCACCCGACTCTGAGCGAGGCGGTCAAGGAAGCCGCCCTCGCCGTCGACGGCCGCGCGATCCACATCTGAGACTGACGGCCCTCAAAGACTCACCACTCTCTCTTAGTCCCCCCTCCCCTTGCGGGAGGGGGGCAGGGGGAGGGGGCGTGCGCGCGTCCGCGCGCGAATGCGATCGGCTTCGAAATTCCAAAAGACCCCGGCCGGCTCTGGCGGAGGGAACCCCCTCCCCCTAACCCCCTCCCGCGAGGGGAGGGGGGACTCGGAGAAGCAGATCCGTGATCGGATCGAATGACCGGCGCCTTGACGTCCCGGCCGCGATGGCGTTCCCATCGCCCATGACCCACCCGCCGCCGAACCTCACCGTCGCCGTCCTGGCCTATGACGGGCTGTGCACCTTCGAGTTCGGCGTCGCGGTCGAGGTGTTCGGCCTGCCGCGGCCGGAATTCCCCGACTGGTACCGCTTCACCGTCTGCGCCGCCGAGCCCGGGCCGCTGCGCGCCACCGGCGGCATCCAGGTCCAGGCCGAGGCCGGGCTGGAGGCGCTGGAGCAGGCCGGCACCATCGTCGTGCCCGGCT
>NZ_JANX01000476.1 GCF_000767795.1 Inquilinus limosus MP06
CATCACCTCGTCCATCCGGTGCGAGATCGTAGACGACCGCGACGCCGTCGCGCGCCAGCTGCCGCACCACGCCGAACAGCGTGGCGCATTCCGCCTGCGACAGGGCGGAGGTCGGCTCGTCCATGATCAGGATGCGGGTGTCCAGCGACAGCGCCTTGGCGATCTCGACCAGCTGCTGCTCACCGACCCGCAGGCTGCCCACGCGGGCGTCGGGGTCGACGGCGATGCCGAGGCGGCGGATCAGCCGGGCCGCCGCGTCGCGCAGCGCCGGCCCGTCGACGAACATGCCGGCGCGCAGCGGCTCTCGGCCCAGGAAGATGTTCTCGGCCACGGTCATGCCCGGCACCAGGTTCAGCTCCTGGTGGATGATGCCGATGCCGGCCTCCTCGGCGTCGCGCACCCCGGCGAACTGACGCGGCACGCCGTCGACCAGGATGGTGCCGTCATAGTCGGCGTAGATGCCGGCCAGGATCTTCATCAGGGTCGACTTGCCGGCCCCGTTCTCGCCCATCAGGGCATGGATCTCGCCCGCGAACACGTCCAGGCCGACGCCGTGCAGCACCGTGACTCCGGCGAAGGCCTTGCCGATGCCCGTGGCGCGCAGCACCGGCGGCGCGGCGCTCCTCTCAGCGGCTGATCCCGACACCTCTCCTCCCTCTCTTGTCGCCGGCGGCGTCGTGGCGGCCGACCGGCCCGGCGGTTCAGGGCGGGGCCCCGTCCACCGTGTCCTTGAACGCTTTCATCCGGCGGCGCGCCTTGCCCGGCGGCGCGGCGGTCGTCTCGCGCGCGATCAGGGGCGCCGGCAGGCGAATATGCTCGGCCGGCCGGTCCGGCGCCTCGAAGGCGGCGGTCAGGATCCGCCAGGCATGGCCGGCCAGCGCCTCGGTCGGCTGGCGGATGGCGCTGACGAAGGGGCGCAGCACGGTCAGCCAGGCGAAATCGTCGAAGGCCAGCAGCGACAGGTCCTGCGGGATCGACATCCCGGCATCCTGCACCGCCCGCAGCACGCCCAGCGTGGCGACGTTGCTGCCGGTGAACACGGCGGTCGGCCGGTCGGCGGCGGTGAGGGCGGGCAGCACCCCGGCCCGCGTCTCCTCCTCGGTCATGCCCGGCAGCAGCACCCGGGCGCGCTGCTCCAGCCCGGCGGCGCGCATCGCCGCCAGGAAGCCCTCGACCCGCGCGGCGCTGTTCCACAGGCGGGTGGAGTTGATGACGAAGGCCAGGTCGCGATGGCCGAGGCCCAGCAGATGCTCGGTGCCGAGGCGTGTGGCGGCGGCGTTGTCGACCGCGACGGAGGGGAAGTGGTCATGGGCGGCGACGCGGTCCAGCACCACCACCGGGATGCGGTGGTGCCGCATCTCGCGCTCGGTCTCCGACCAGTCGCGGGTCGGCACGATGATCAGCCCGTCGACCCGCCGCGACAGCAGCGCCCGCACCCGCTCATGCTCCCGCTCCGGGTCCTCGCGCGAGGTGACGATGATCACCTCGTAGCTCTGCGACAGGGCGATGTTCTCGAGATGCTCGACCAGCTCGTTGAACACGATGTTCAGCACGTCGGGCACCACCAGGCCGATGGTGCGGGTGCGCTGGCGGCGCAGCCCCGCGGCCAGGCTGTTCGGCCGGAAGCCCAGCGCCTCCGCCGCTTCCAGCACCCTCTGGCGGCTCTCGGCCGCGACCCCGGCCTTGCCGTTGAACACGTTGGACGCCGTGCCGAGCGAGACCCCGGCGCGCGACGCCACCTCCCTGATCGTCGTCTTCCGCTGCGACATGGCTCCACTATGAAACGTTTCATTGCGGAGTCAAGACGCCGCCAATGCGCCCGACAGGGCACCCGTGCGGAGGATGAGGTGGCGTCCCGCGCCGTTCCCGTCTAGGCAGGAACCGCGATCTGGAGGATCCGATGACGGCGAGCGTGCGGGCGATCTCGGGGGTCGGGGGCAAGGGCCCCGCCTGCTTCCTGGTGCAGGCGGAGGGCTTCCGCCTGCTGCTCGATTGCGGCGCCGGGCCGGATGAGGGCATGCGGCCCGACCTGGCCGGCCTGGGCACGATCGACGCCATCCTGCTGAGCCACGCCCATCCCGACCATGTCGAGGCGCTGCCGGAGGCGGCGGAGCGGTTCGGCCCGGTGCCGGTCTATGCCACGCCGCCGGTTCTGCGGGCGCTGCCCGAAGGGGCGCCGCCCGACCGCCGGCCGCTGGCGCAGGGCCTGAACCGGCTGGCGGGCGACCTCGCCGTCACCTGCGGCCGCTCCGGCCACGCGCCGGGCGGGGTGTGGCTGCATCTCGCGATCGGAGGCGGGCTGTTCTATGCCGGCGACATGGGCTTCGACTCGGTGGTCTTTGCCGTGGATGCCGAGCCGCCGGCGGCGCGGGTCGCGATCCTCGACGCCTCGTATGGCGACGACGACACGCCGCATGAGGACCGCATCGCCGCCTTCGCCCCGATCTTCGCCGCCAAGCGGTCGCTGCTGCTGGCCCCGGCCGGCGGGCGGGGGCCGGAGATCGCGCTGGCCGCGGCGGCCGCGAACGGCCGCAAGCCGGCGGTGTGCGACGCCAACCGCGCGATGATCGACACCCTCATCGCCGACCCCGCCTGGCTGCGGCCCGGGGCGGCGACGATGCTCGATTCCCTGCGCAGCCGGATCGAGCCGATCGGGTCCCTCGAGCCGCCGCCGGAGCGGCCGATCATCGCCGCCAAGCCGAACGCCACCGGCGGCGCCGCCAGGCCGCTGCTGGAGGGCTGGGGGGCGGAGGACGGTCCGGTGGTCGCCACCGGCTACGTCGCCGCCGGCACTCCGGCGCGACGGGCGGTGGAGGAGGGACGGGCGATCGCGCTGCGCTGGCCGGTGCATCCGCGCCTGTCGCAGAACGCGGCACTGGCGCAGACGCTCGGCGCCGAGACGGTGATCCCGGCCTTCGGAGACGCGAAGCACCGCGACGCGTGGAGCAAGGCCTTCGCCCCTGCCCGCATCGCGCTGGATGAGATTGTTGAAATTTGACCTCATGCCAGTGGTCTTGAGATCCGCTCTTCGGCCCCAAGCCGTCATGGCGAGGCGCGCAGCGCCGTGGCCATCCAGGGGCCTGTGCGAGCGGCCCTGGATGGCCACGCCCCTTCGGGGCTCGCCATGACGGATCAATATTTCGAGCGCTGTTGTCAGGCCTCGACGAGGTTCAGGCGCTTGCGGATCTGCTCGATGTCACTCAGCAGCAAACCTAGCCTGGTCTTGACCTCGCGCAGATCGGTCTTCACCTCGCCGAGATCCGTCCGGATCGCGCGCAGATGCTCCAGCACCAGGTTGTCTGTCTTATCGTCCATCGTGCACCCGACTCCGCGCATGCGCTGACGTCCAATCGCATTCTATAACATAGGAACGATTTAGAGCGATGCAGCCCTTCCTGTTCCTGCGCCACGGCCAGAGCACCGCCAACCGCGACCGGGTGATCGCCGGCGGGGGCACCGACGCCGCACTGACCGATCTGGGCGAGGCCCAGGCGCGGGAGGCGGCGATCGCCCTGGCCGGCTCCGGCATCCGCCGGATCGTCGCCAGCCCGCAGCGCCGGGCGCTCCGCACCGCCGAGATCGTGGCCGAGGCGCTCAGCCTGCCGGTCGCGACCGATGCCGGGCTGGTCGAGCGCCGGTGGGGCGAATGGGAGGGCCGGCTGGTCGCCGACCGGTCGGACTATTTCATGATCCCGAAGGGTGGCGAGAGCTGGGAGGCCTTCCGCGACCGCGCCTGGGCCGCCTGCCAGTCGATCCTCGCCAGGCCCGAAGGGCTGCTGATCGTCGCCCATGCCGGCATCATGCGGGTGCTGCGCGACCGGCTGGGCCTGGGCTTCGAGGCCAGGGGCGTGGCCAATGCCCTGCCGATGCGCTTCACCCCGCCGGACAGCGAGGGGTTGCCTTGGACGCTGGAACCGGTCACGAAACTGCAACCGGAACCTGCTAGCACCCCGGTCATTGTCTAAAATCCTTGGGATCCGACGCCGATGCTGACCCGCCTTCTCCTCGCCGCCGCCTTCACCACCGTCTCGGCCGCGGCCTTTGCCGCGCCGGGATCGCTGATGGTCTACACCTCGACCCCGAACGAGGCGATGACGGCGCTGGTCGCCGAGTTCAACAAGGCGCATCCGGAGGTGAAGGTCGAGTTCTTCCGCTCCGGCACCACCGAGGTGCTGAACAAGCTGCAGGCGGAGTTCGCGGCCGGGTCGCCGCAGCCCGACGTGGTGTTCATCGCCGACGCGGTGGCGATGCAGCAGCTGAAGGATGACGGCCGGCTGATGGCCTACACCGACGCGCCGATCCAGGGCTTCCCCGACGGCTTCGCCGACCCGGACAAGACCTATTTCGGCACCAAGCTGATCCCGACCGGCATCGCCTGGAACACCAAGTCCGGCGCGCCGGCGCCCAAGTCCTGGGCCGACCTGCTGTCGGCCGCGGCCAAGGACCAGGTGATCATGGCCAGCCCGCTCTATTCCGGCGCCGCGGTGATCCATGTCGGCACGGTCGCGGCGCAGCCGGGCCTGGGCTGGGACTATCTCGACAAGCTGGCGGCGAACGGCGCGGTGGCCGGCCAAGGCAACGGCACGGTGATGGACGCGGTCGCCACCGGGCAGAAGAGCTACGGCATCATCGTCGACTTCATGGCGCTGAACGCCAAGGCCAAGGGGTCGCCGGTCGACTTCGTGTACCCCGCCGACGGCGTGTCGGTGGTGACCGAGCCGGTGGCGATCCTGAAGACGGCGGATGATGTCGCCGACGCCAAGACCTTCGTCGACTGGCTGCTGTCGGATGACGGCCAGGCCTACATGGCCAAGCAGGGCTACATCCCCGGCAAGCCCGGCGTCGCCCTGCCGCCCGGCCGCCCGGCGGCGTCGGCGCTGAAGCTGATGCCGGTCTCGGCCGAGACCCTGTCCAAGGGCGTCGACGAGAACAAGCGCAAGTTCTCCGACGCCTTCGGCGGGTGAGGACGCTCCGCTTCTCCGCCTTCCCTTCTTGTCATTGCCGGGCTTGACCCGGCAATCATCCCATCGCACCAAGGCGGTGATTTTTTGCCTCTCCCGCTTGCGGGAGAGGTCGGAGACGCGAAGCGGCTCCGGGTGAGGGGATTTTGTCGAGGCCGGGACC
>NZ_JANX01000477.1 GCF_000767795.1 Inquilinus limosus MP06
TTATTGTCATCCTCGGGCTTGACCCGAGGATCCAGGGGCTTTCAAGAGCCGCTCCCGGTGGCCCCTGGATTGCCGGGTCAAGCCCGGCAATGACAGGAATGGTGAGGCGGCGACCCTTGCCCGGTTGATCTCCGAGCCCCGGTTGCCTCTTTTTGCCGCCACGCCTATTGTCGCCGCCCGAATAGGAACGGACAGCCCATGGCCGATCGACCGATCCCCGCCGACATCGCGGGCCTGAGCTTCGAGGACGCCCTCGCCGAGCTGGAGACCATCGTGCGCCAGCTTGAGGCCGGGCAGGGCAAGCTCGACGACAACATAACGGCCTATGAGCGCGGCGCCTTGCTTCGCGCCCATTGCGAGGCCAAGCTGCGCGAGGCGCAGGCGCGGGTCGAGACGATCTCGCGCGCCGCCGACGGCACCGTCACCGCCAAACCCGCGACTTTCGATTGAGGCCGTGTCTTGTCGATTGATCTGAGCAAAGCCATGGCCGAGACGGGCGCGCAGGTGGAGCGCGTCCTGGACCGCGTCCTGCCCAAGCCGCAGCCGGGCGAGCCGCCGCTGGCCGAGGCCATCCGCTACGCCTCGCTGGGCGGCGGCAAGCGGCTGCGCCCCTTCCTGGTGGTGTCGTCCGCGCGGCTGTTCGGCGTGGCCGAGAGCTGCGCCCTGCGCGTCGGCGCGGCGGTCGAGATGATCCATTGCTACTCGCTGGTGCATGACGACCTGCCGGCGATGGACAATGACGACCTGCGCCGCGGCAAGCCGACCACCCACAAGGCCTATGACGAGGCCACCGCGATCCTGGCCGGCGACGCGCTGCTGACCCAGGCCTTCGAGGTGCTGGCCGACGCCGAGACCCATGCCGACCCCAAGGTCCGCATCGCCCTGGTCACCGCCCTGGCCCGGGCCTCCGGCGCCGCCGGCATGGTCGGCGGCCAGGCGCTGGACATGCAGGCCGAGCAGACGCCGCTGACCGAGATCGGCGCCATCACCCGGCTGCAGCGGCTGAAGACCGGCGCGTTGTTCGAGTTCTCCTGCGAGGCCGGTGCGATCCTCGGCAAGGTCGAGGATTCGCGGCGCGGCGCGCTGCAGGCCTATGCCCATGACATGGGCCTGGCCTTCCAGATCGCCGACGACCTGCTCGACGTCCGCGGCCGGGCCGAGGAGATCGGCAAGACCCCGGGCAAGGACCAGGCGGCCGGCAAGGCCACCTTCGTCTCGATCCTCGGGCTGGAGCGAGCCGAATCCCAGGCCCGGATGCTGGTCGACCAGGCCTGCCGCCACCTCGACGTGTTCGGCGACCGGGCCGATGCGCTGCGCGCCGTCGCCCATTTCGTGGTCGAGCGCAAGGCCTGAGGTTCCGACGCTCAGGACTGCGGTCCGCTTCGGTGCCCCAAGGCGGCCTCAAGGCCGCCGCTTCGCTGCGTTGACGGTTCCCTCGAATTTCGGATAACTCCTCGGGGATTCGAGGGGCGGGGTTCGGGGGAGCCGTCATGCCGTATCTCGGCATTCTGATCTATGCCTGCCAGCTCGGCTTCCTGGTGCATGCGCTGCGCACCGGGCGGTCGAACATCTGGTTCTACATCCTGCTGTTCGCGCCGGGGCTGGGCATTGCCGCCTATATCCTGGTCGAGCTGCTGCCGGAATGGCTGAACCTGCGGCCGGTGCGCGACGCCCGGAAGCAGCTGGTCGATTCGGTCGACCCGGAGCGCCGGCTGCGCGCGCTGCGCCAGGCGCATGAGGACCTGCCGACCACCGCCAACAAGGTGCCGCTGGCCGAGGAGCTGCTGCATCTCGGCCGGCCCGCCGACGCGCTGCCGCTGCTGGAGGAGTCGATGGTCGGGCTGCATGCCGACGACCCGACCTTCGGCCGGCTGCGGGCCGAGGCCCTCTTGATGCTGGGCCGGCCGGAAGACGCGATCGGCGTCCTGGAAGAGGTGGCGGAGACCAACCCCGAGGCCGCCGATTCCAAGCGCCGCCTGGTGCACGCCCGGGCGCTGTGCATGATGGCCGCTACGACGACGGCATCGCGCTGCTGCGCCAGCTGCTGCCGGTCTTCGCCGGCGAGGAGGTCCGCGCCTGGCTGGCCCGGGCCGAGGCCGAGCGCGGCGACCATGCCGCGGCCGAGACGCTGTGGCGCGAGATCCTGACCCGCGCCGGCAAGTCGACCCGCAGCTACCGCGCCATCAACAAGGCCTGGATCGACGAGGCGAAGCAGGGGCTGGGCCAGGCGGCGTGAGGCCGTTCCAAAAGGGCGCAAACGCTTCTCTTCTTAGTCCCCCCTCCCCTTGCGGGAGGGGGGCAGGGGGAGGGGGCTGCGCGCGTCCGCGCGTGAAAGAGTCATGCTCGTCTCCGTTGTCACCGGGGATGGCATATCCCGTGCCGACGCAAACGGAGAGAACCCCCTCCCCCTAGCCCCCTCCCGCGAGGGGAGGGGGGACTCACTTTAGCGATTGGTTGGTTTCTCCTGCCCGCCCCCCAACACCCCTGCATGCCCGCCCTCCAGCCTTTCCGCTTCTGTCGGACAAATTCCTCGGGCAGAGAGAAGCGAACGGATCGGGGAAACGCGGGAATGGCGGCGATCGGCGCCCAGAAGCTGGACGGGACGGAAGGCGGTCACGGGACCGGGATCCTGCTGTTCTTCCTCGGCATGTCGCTGTTCACCTTCAACGACGCGCTCGGCAAGTGGCTGGTGGCGGACTACACGGTCGGCCAGGTGCTGCTGATCCGCAGCATCGGCGCCTTCGTCCTGCTGCTGCCCTGGATCATCCGCGGCATCCGCGGCCTGCTGGCGCCCGACCAGCCCTGGATGAACCTGCTGCGCGTCGCCCTGATGGCGCTCGAGGTCGCGACCTTCTACTTCGCCGTGCGCGGCCTGCCGCTGGCCGACGTGATGACCTTCTACATGGCCGCGCCGCTGATCGTCACCGCGCTGTCGGTGCCGCTCCTGGGCGAGAAGGTAGGCCCACGGCGCTGGGCGGCGGTGCTGATCGGCTTCGTCGGCGTGCTGATCGTGCTGCGCCCGACCGGCGCGGCGCTGTCGTCCTCGGCGCTGATCGCGCTGGCGGGCGCCACGCTGTTCAGCCTGGTCCTGATCGTCACCCGCCGGGTCCGCCACACCGGCGGGCTGGGCCTGATCACCTACCAGATCGTCGGCACCGGCCTGGCCGGCGCCGCCACCGTGCCCTTCGCCTGGGTGCCGCCGACCGGCTTCGACTGGGCGCTGCTGCTGGGCCTCGGCGTGGTGGCGATGGGCGCGCATCTGTGCATGAACAAGGCGCTGTCGCTGGCTCCGGCCGCGGTCGTCGCGCCCTACCAGTACTCGACCATCGTCATCGCCGCCGCGCTGGGCTGGGCGGTGTGGGGCGACGTGCCGACGCCGACCATCATCATCGGCAACCTGGTGATCATCGCCTCCGGCCTGTTCATCTACTACCGCGAGCGGCAGCTGAAGGGCGGGTAGGGGCCGACGCCCGCGACCCGCCCAGAGGCCGTTTGGAAATGCGCTGGCGTGAGTCGGCTGGCGGTGGTTTCGAGAACCGGCGCAGCGGACGTTATAGTCCGTGAGCACCGGAAGCGCAGAAAGCGCCGTCAGACGGCCGCGCCAGTAGCATTTACAGGCGGCCTCTCAGATCCCCTGGCCGCCGGAGACCTCGATCCGCTGGGCATTGACCCAGCGGTTCTCCTCGGACAAGAGGCTCGCGATCATCGGCCCGATGTCGTCGGGCAGGCCGGCGCGGCCCAGCGCGGTCATCCCGGCGAAGATCTGGTTGACCTCGGGGTTGTCGCGCACGGCGCCGCCGCCGAAATCGGTCTCGATCGCGCCCGGCGCCACGGTGTTGACCGCGATGCCGCGGCCGCCCAGCTCCCGGGCCATGTACCGGGTCAGCACCTCGACCGCGCCCTTCACCGCGGCATAGGCGGCATAGCCGGGAAATGTCGTCCGGGTCAGGCCGGAGGACAGGTTGACGATGCGGCCGCCATCCGCGATCAGCGGCAGCAGCGCCTGGGTCAGGAAATACACCCCCTTGAAGTGGACGTTGACCAGCCCGTCGAACTGCGCCTCGGTGGTCTGGCCGATCAGGGCGTGGTCGCCATGGCCGGCATTGTTCACCAGGTGGTCGAAGGTCTCGCGCCCCCAGGTCTCGCGCAGGACCGTCCGCAGCTGCTCGGCGAAGCCCGCGAAGGCGGCGACGTCGCCGGTGTCGAGCTGCAGCACCGCCGCCTTGCGCCCCGCTGCCCGGATCTCGGCGGCCGTGGCTTCGGCGTCCGCGGCGCCGTTGCGATAGGTGAGGATGACATCGCCGCCGCGGCGGGCGATGCTGAGCGCGGTGTTGCGGCCGAGGCCTCGGCTGCCGCCGGTGACGAGAGCGATCTTGGTCATGGTCATGCTCCTGTGGAACGACCATTCCGATATCGGGGCCGGCTGCCGGCCGTGGTTGCCGGAACCTCGACGTTCCTTGCCTGATCCTCCAAAAATGGTCCTGCGACTGACCGGACCGGGTAGGATCGGGCCGTGACCACCCTTCTCGATGCCGTCGGGCGCTACGCGCGGGACCATGCCGGACCGACCGGCACGGCACAGGCCCCGATCCCGGGGCTGACGATCGTGCGCGCGACCGCGCCCAGCGGTCTCGACTATGCGATCTCCCGGCCGCTGGCCTGCCTTGTGGTGCAGGGTAGCAAGCACGTGGCGATGGGGGCCGAGGGCTTCGCCTTCGCCGCCGGCGATACGCTGCTGATCGCGGCGGATGTTCCGACCGTCAGCCAGATCACGCGGGCGAGCGTTGCCGCACCCTATCTCTCGCTGGTGCTGGAGCTCGACCCGGCGGTCATTGCGGATCTGGTGACGCAGATGAGTGCCGTGACCGGCGCCGATCTTCCGCCCGTACGGGTCGAGCCGACCGACGCCGAGGTGGCCGATGCGGCGCTGCGGCTGATGCGGCTGCTCGATCGCCCGGCATCGGTGCCGGTGCTGCAGGCGCAGCTGGTGCGCGAGATGCATTACTGGCTGCTGGCGGGCCGGCACGGGGCGGCGATCCGGCGCCTCGGCTGGC
>NZ_JANX01000478.1 GCF_000767795.1 Inquilinus limosus MP06
GCCGCAGCGAGCGGGCGGCGACGGCGACGCGCTGGCAATAGTCGACTCCCGGCTGCGGCGCCTCGACCGCCTCGGTGCGGGCGGCCTCCATCACCTCCATCTGGATCTCGGCCGCCCGGGCCAGCAGGCGCAGATGCCGCGCCGCCCGCTCCTCCTGGGGAGCGGCCGGGGCCTCCGAAACCGGGTCGGTCTGCGTCCTGTCCATGGAACTTATCATGAACAGAATCGGTCGATAATACGATTGCCTTATTTCATCCGGCCGGCAGGCCATGGCCCGTCGGGATGGCGTACGGATCGATCGCCGGCGCGGTGCCGCCGCATCGCGGCGGACAACGATCCGGCACCGCGTGTCGGACTCCGGCCCGGCCGATCGTCTTCCAGGCAGGCAAGGCCTGGAGACCGACGATGACCGTGACCATCACCGCCTTCGAACGCTCGCCCGACCGCGGCAACGGGCTGGCGCGCGACATGCGCGTCCGCTGGGCGCTGGAGGAGGCGGGCCAGCCCTATGACGTCCGCCTGCTGTCGTTCCGGGCGATGAAGGAGCCCGCGCATCTGGCCCTGCATCCCTTCGGCCAGATCCCGACCTACGAGGAGGAGGGCGGCCCTGCCCTGTTCGAATCGGGGGCCATCGTGCTGCATATCGCCGAGCGCCATGGCGGCCTGCTGCCGGGCGAGGCGAAGGCCCGGGCGCGCGCGATCATGTGGATGTTCGCCGCCCTCAACACGGTCGAGCCGCCGGTGTTCGAGCGCGCCCTGGCCCGGATCCTCGAGCGCGACGAGCCCTGGTACGAGCAGCGGCTGCACGTCCTCGAGGACACCATCCGCAAGCGGCTGGATGGCCTGTCCAGGCATCTCGGCGATGCCGAATGGCTCGACGGCGCCTTCAGCGCCGGCGACCTGCTGATGGTGACGGTGCTGCGCCGGCTGCAGGGATCGGACCTGCTGGCGGCATATCCGGACATCGCCGCCTATATCGCCCGCGGCGAGGCCCGTCCGGCCTATCAGCGGGCCTTCGCCGCCCAGCGGGCGGTCTTCATCGCCGCATCGGCCGGCTGATCGGCCCCTACTCCCTGTCCGAAGACAGCGCCGGCAAAGCGTGGTGCAGCGTCACATGCCCCCACAGCGCCAGCAGCCCGCAGAACAGCGCGGTCGACCCGAACCACGGCCAGCCCCAGGCCGAGCCGGCGGCGAGGATGGCGAGAATCGTGCCAGGCCCGGGCACCAGCCCGAGCAGCGTCGCGATCGGCACCGCGGCGGCGGCCGGGATGCCGGTCCAGGCGACGAGGCCGGAGCAGATGATCACCGCCTGGAAGGTCGACAGCGCGACATAGGCGGCGAGGATCAGGAAACGCATGGTCCTCCCGGGGCCTATGCGAGGATCGCGGGGCCTCTTCCGGTTGTGGCTGGTGGCTTCACGCCTCTCGGGATCGCCAGACGGGCGTCGATTGCGGACCCGTTCAACATACAGCCACTTGGATCAATCCGGCCCTTTATCCTCCCCCTCCCCTTGCGGGAGGGGGTAGGGGGAGGGGGAGGGGTGTTGGCGCCGACGGAACTGATGTTGAACGTCCCCCCGGCCCCACAGAGTTCTTGCTAGTTCCACCTCGGTTCCGGTCATCGGGAGCCCCCTCCCCCTACCCCTCCCGCAGGGGGAGGGGGAGAGTGGAGCGTACCGGCTGGCTCGGGTGATCGTTTCCCAAGAGCCTCGCGGGAGAGGCCCCGCCAACGACACCCGCGCCGTCAGCCCCGCCGCGCCAGCTGGTCGCGGATCCGGGTGGCCAGGCCGCTCTGCCAGTCCTCGAAGCTGTAATCGGCGAAGATCCGCGCCTGGCCCTTCAGCGCCCGGGCCTTCGCCGCCTCGCGGTCCTCCAGGATGGCGCGCATCGCCGCCGCCGCCTGGTCCACCCGCGGGCTGGCCCAGTGGCCGACATAGGACTTGCTGCGCATCTGCTCCGGCGGCGTCGGCACCACGTCGACATCGACCAGGAAGGAATTGTCGGCGGTGCAGAAATCCTGGGTGCCGGAATAGTCCGAGACGATCACCGGCTTGCCCAGCATCATCGCGTCGGCGATGCCGTAGCCGAAGCCCTCGGCCCGGTGCAGCGCCACGAACACGTCGGAGGAGTCGATCAGCGACCAGTACTCGGCGTCGGTCAGGTTGCCCTCGACGATCTCGATCCGGCTGTCGCCGGTGATGCGCTCCTCGACCTCCTCCCAGTAGCCGTCGAAGTTGCTCCAGTGGCCGGGGTCGATCTCGCGCATCTTCAGGAGCAGCCGCACCTCCTCCTCACCCTCGGCGAAGGCCTGCTGGAAGGCCTTGACCACCGACAGCGGGTTCTTGCGCACGATCGAGGAGCCGAACTCCGCCAGCGACAGGAAGATCAGCTCGCTCGGGCTGCGCCGGAAGCGGTCGAGGAACGGGCTGAACACCCGGGCCGGCGGCCTGGCCAGGCCCTTGCGGATGTTGCTGATCGGCGTCGCCGTGATCTTGCGGTAGCCGTCGGCGACGAAGCCGGACGGGGCCCAGATCTCGTCCACCGCATTGGCGCCCAGCAGGTGGGTCTCCGGCGGCGTGTCGGTCTCCCACAGGTAGAAGCCGATGATGTGCGCGTCCTCGCAGATCGAGGCGAAGCGGGCGATCATCTCCGGTGCCCGGTCGGCGTTGACGCACAGCACCACCACCCGGGCGCGCAGGTTCATGTCCTCGCGATACCGCCCCTCGGGGTTCACGCACTGGCCGTCATCGGCGTTGAACACCAGCGGGTCGAAATGCGACAGCGCCTCGACGAACATGTTGAGGTTGCGGCCGAGGCCGGTGGCGTTGGCATGGCCGACGATCACCAGGTCGATGTACTGGATCGCCGGGTCCGCCGCCGGGGCGGCCGCCAGCTCCGGTGCCACCGCCGAGATGGCGGCCAGGCGCGGCGACCGGCTGTAGACCTGGTCGATCAGTTGCCGGCGCAGCACGTCCGGCCCGCGCTCGGCGATCAGCTCCTCCGGCACGGCGCGGCCATTCAGCAGCGAGATCAGCGCCAGGTCGAAGCGGGTGAAGTGGCCCGCGACCTCCTGCGGGGTCGACCCCCAGTAGGACATCCAGTTGCGCGGGTTGAAGGAGCAGCGGTTGCGCTCGATCAGATCGGCCAGCACCTCCTTGAACGACAGGGTCAGCGCGTAGCCGGCCTCCATCATCTTGTGGGTGGTGCCCTCGTCCTCGTGCCGGAACAGCCAGTACCAGCTCCACGGCAGGGCCCGGCTGCGATAGGCGTCGACCACGGCGCTCAGCCGCTCCTTCAGCGCCTTGGAGATCAGGAGCTGGTTGTTCTTGTCGCTGATGAAGGGCGCGGTGGCGAACTTGTACTGGACCTTGCGCAGCCCCTCGTCGCTGAAGATGTCGATATGCTGGTAGTGCCGGCGCCAGAACGAGAACAGCGCCAGCGAGACGTCGTTCTTCAGGGCGCGCTTGTTGAACACGCCCTCGGACAGCGCCTCGTGGATCTCGTTGGTCATGCAGAAGATGCTGCGCCGGTCGGCATACTCCATGACGTCGGAGATGATCCACTGCGCCGTGCCCTGGTAGCCGACCAGGTTCTTGGTGTCGCAGTCGTACCGGTTCGCCATGTAGCGGACGAATTCCGGGATGCGGCCCTTGACCTTGTCCTCGCCATGGGCGACGTCGAGCCGCGCCATGGTCTTCGGCAGGTGGCATTTGGCGGCGTAGCGGGCGCCGAGATAGTCGGTGCGGCCGACCATGTCGGCCAGGTGGTCGGCCAGCTCGCCCAGCGCGTCCGGGTCCTTCCAGAAGGACAGGGCGGTGAAGGCCGGGCCGGGGATCACCGTGCCGTCGAGCTCGAAGCCCAGCGAGCGGTGCCGGCCGTGCAGCCGGGTGGCGGCGAAGGCGACGCGGCCGGTCGCCGGCTCGGTCCGGGCGTCGAAGATGCGGCGGCCGTCGATCACCAGGGCCAGCTCGACCGGCTCGGCCGGGTCCAGCTGGTTGATGCCCCAGAGATGCAGCATGCCGTCCTCGACGAAGACGCCGCCGATCGCCGGCTGGTCGAGGGGCGACAGCACGTGGTTGTGCTGGGAGAGGCAAAGCGCCGCAGCCGCCTTGGCCGCGTCCGCCGGATCGAAATCCTCCTCCGAATCCCGGGCCACGCTGTACAGCCGGTCCAGCAGCGCCGTGCGTCGGGCCTGCACGCCCGGCGCCCCGTCGCGGGATGTGCGCGACTCCCGCGACCGGGCGTTGACGCCGTCCCAGTCCGCCGCGTCGATCAGACCCTGCAGCTCGTGGGGATCGATCGCCGAACCGGAGGCATCAGGAATCACCGCTGCGACCAAGGCTTGAATCTTCATGGACGACGACCCTTCGACCGGGGAAACCTGGGATTCGAACGGGCGGCTGGACGTCCCGCTCGGAATCGAAGACTATGCTGCAGCGCACATAAATTCAAATCATAACGACGCGAAATCTGATTTCGCATCAGCCCAGGGATGAAACCCCATGGACCGGATGCGCGGGAACATTCCGCGGATCCCGGAATTCATAGCGCCGTATGTGGCCATCGCGGAAGCTCGGGTTATCGGAAGATTTTCCCGGAATTTGATGGTCTTCGGAGTGTTGAATTCGCCAACCTGATGGCTGATACAAGGTCAGCACCTGAAATCTGGAGCAGGTCATGAGTCGGATCGAGCGAGCGGTGGTGCCGGTGGTGTTGTCGGGCGGGTCTGGGACGCGGCTGTGGCCGCTGTCGCGGGCGGGCTATCCCAAGCAGTTCCTGCCGCTGGTCTCGGGCAGCACCATGATCCAGGAGACGGTGGCCCGGGTCGGCGAGGCCGACGGCTTCGCCCCGCCCGTCTTCATCTGCGCCGACGACCACCGCTTCATCGTCGCCGAGCAGATGCGCCAGATCGGCGTGGCGCCCGACGCCATCATCCTCGAGCCCTCGGCCCGCAACACCGCCCCCGCCGTCGCCGTCGCCGCCCGGTTCCTGGCCGACCGCGACCCC
>NZ_JANX01000479.1 GCF_000767795.1 Inquilinus limosus MP06
GCCGGCGTTGAAGCTGTCGCCGGCCGCGGTGGTGTCGACCGGGGTCACGACGCGCGGCACCGGCACCGTCGTCACGCCCTCTGCCGTGGCGATGTGGCAGCCCTCGCCGCCGCATTTCACCACGATCTCGCCGACGCCATAGCCGCGCAGCCGGGCGATGGTGGCCTGCGGGTCGGAATCGCCGAACAGCGCCTGCTCGTCGTCGAAGGTCGGCAAGGCGTGGGTGGCCAGCGCAAGGAACCGCGCGAACACGGCCTGTGCCCTGGCCTTGTCGGGCCAGCCGCGCGGCCGGTAATTGCCGTCGAAGGCGATACGCGCGCCTTTGGCCCTGGCCGCCGACAGCGCCGCATGGAAGGCGTCACGGCCGGCATCGCTGTACAGCGACAGGGTGATGCCGGAGAAGTAGAGGAGATCGTAGCCGGCCAGCGTCCCGGCCAGTTCGCCGGCGCCCGGCAGTTCGAAGACCTCGCGCGCGGGCGCCCGGTCGCGCCAGTAGTGGAAGGTGCGCTCGCCCCTGTCGTCGGTGCGGATCATGTACAGGCCCGGCACCCGGCCGGGCAGGCGCGGCACCAGCCCCGTCCCGACCCCTTCCGCCTGCCAGCGGGCCAGCATCTCGTCGCTGTACGGGTCGTCGCCCAGCGCGGTGACGTAGTCGACCGCGACGCCCTGGCGGGCCAGGTACACCGCGGTGTTCAGCGTGTCCCCGCCGCTGGCCAGCTGGGCGTCGCCGCCCGGCTTCACCGCGATCTCGATCATGCACTCGCCGATCGATGCCACCCGCATTGACACAATCCCTTCCCGGCTTACGGCCGGGGCCCGCTCACGGGGTCGGCGCGTCCGCTCGAATCAAGCTTTCGGATTTCAGATCCGACCACAGCCCGGCCGGGATCGGGTAGCGGAAATTCTCGACATTGCGCGTCACCTGCTCGGGCGACAGCGCACCTGGGATGACCGAGGCGACGCTGGGATGGCCCAGCGGGAACTGCAGCGCCGCGGCGGCCAGCGGCACGTTATGCGCGGCGCAGACCCGTTCGATCCGGCGGCAGCGCTCCAGCTCCTCCGCCGTCGCGTCGCGGTAGTTGTACTTGGCGCCCGCGACCGGCCCGGTGGCGAGCAGGCCGGAGGCGAAGACGCCGCCGATGACGATGCCGGCACCGTGCCGCTGGCACAGCGGGAACTCCTCCGCCAGCGGCTCCTGGTCCATCAGCGTGTAGGGCATCGCCACCAGGAAGGCGTCGAGGTCGGCGGCGTCGAGCAGCTTCGGGATCATGCCCATGACGTTGATGCCGGCGCCGACCGCGCCGACCACGCCGGAGGATTTCAGCTGCTCCAGCGCCCGCCAGCCGGAGGCGGAGATCTGGTCGAGATGGGCGCGCACCCGCGCGTCGGTCTTGTGGTGCGGCAGGTCGAGGTCGTGGATCAGCAGCAGGTCGATCCGCGGCAGGGCCAGCCGCATCCAGATCTGCTCCACCGCCCGCATGATGCCGTCATAGCCGTAGTCGAAGACGATGTCGAAGGGCAGGCCGCCGGCCCATTTGTCGGAATGGAAATTCGCCGGGTCGGGCGACGGCCTGAGCCAGCGCCCGACCTTGCTGGAGACGCGGAACTCGCCGCGCTTCTGGCCGTGCAGGAAGCTGCCCAGCCGGTGCTCGGCCAGGCCCAGCCCATACCAGGGCGCGGTGTCGAAATAGCGGATGCCGGCATCCCAGGCCGCCTGCAGCGTGGCATGCGCCTGCGGCTCCGGCACCTTGACGAAGAGCTCGCCGAGCGCCGCCGAGCCGAAGCCGAGCGTGGTCACCTCGAGGTCGGTGCGCCCCAGGCGGCGGGTGTCGATCGGCATCGGCGGAGCCCTTCGGTCGTCGGTGGTCGGGTCACTGGGAATCGGCGGCGCCGGAGGCCTCGACGATCGGGGCCCATTTCGCCAGCTCGGCGGTCACATGCTTGGCCAGCTCGTCCGGGGTCGAGCCGACGACCGTGGCGCTGAGATCGGCCAGGCGCGGCTGCGTGGCCGGGTCCTTCACCGCCTTGACCGCCGCGGCGTTCAGCCGGTCGATCACCGCCTGCGGCGTGCCGGCCGGGGCGAACAGCGCGTTCCAGGTGTAGGTTTCGTAGCCCGGCACCCCCGCCTCCTCCATCGTCGGCAGGTCGGGGAAGCTGGCCGAGCGGGTCTTGGTGGTGACCGCCAGCGGCCGCAGCGTCCCCGCCTTGATGAAGGAGGTGGAGGACGGCAGGTTGTCGAACATGATCGGCACCTGGTTCGCCACCACGTCGTTCAGCGCCGGCCCGGCGCCGCGATAGGGAACATGGACCATGTCGACGCCGGCCATGCTCTTGAACAGCTCGCCCGACAGGTGCAGCGGCGTGCCAATGCCGGAGGAGGCGTAGCTGTACTCGCCGGGCTTGGACTTCAAGAGCGCGATCAGCTCCTGCACCGTCTTGGCCGGCACGTCGGGATGCACCTCCAGCACGTTCGGCACCAGCACCAGCAGCGAGACCGGCGCGAAATCCTTCATCGGGTCATAGGGCATCTGCTTCATGACCGCGGGGTTCAGCGCATGGGTCGCGATCGTGCCCATCAGGATGGTGTAGCCGTCCGGATCGGCCTTGGCGACGGCGTCGGCGCCGATATTGCCGCCCGCGCCGGCCTTGTTCTCGACGATCACGGTCTGGCCGAGATCCTCGGTCATCTTCTCGGCAATCAGCCGGGCGATCAGGTCGGTCGACCCGCCGGCCGCGAAGGGCACCACCAGCGTCACGGTGCGCGACGGGAAGGCGTCGGCGGCCAAGGCCGGGCCGGCCGGCAGCGCCATGCAGGCCGCCAGGCCCGCGAGCAGGACGGATCGTCGGAACAGGCCGTGCAGGATGGTCATGCGTCTCCCCCTGGCTCGATCAGCGATGCGGTTGTGATTGTGAGCCGGGCATGGCCTTGCTGGCGCCCGTTGGGCCGGGATTGTCGCGGAGGCCGGCGGCGCTGGCAACCCGCGCCGCCGGATCCGGTCAGGCGGGAACGTCCGCCGCGATCGCGGCTTCGGGGCTGGCGGCCTCGAGCTCGCGGGCGCTCTGGTTCATGATGAACTGCATCGCCTTGCGGGCCGCCCGGGCGTCGCCGGCGGCGATGGCTTCATAGACCGCGCGGTGGTCGCCGACCGCCAACGGGAAGGCCCGGTTGCGCCGCGCCTGGGCCTGGAAGCTCATGGTCAGCAGCGGGCCGAGGATGGTGCTGAGCCGCTCGATCAGCGCGTTGCGGCTGGCGGCGAACACCGCCAGGTGGAAGCGGACATCGGCGCTGTAGAAGGCGCGCGGGTCCTCGCCCGCCTTCTCCATCTCGTCCAGCGCCTCCTGGATCAGCGCCCGGTCCTCGGGCTGCGACCGCCTTGCCGCCAGCTCGGCCGCCGCCGGCTCGATCGCCCAGCGCAACTCGACCAGGTCGCGCCGGAAGCTGGGGATCAGGGCCTCGGGCGAATGCCAGCCGAGGATGTCGGGGTCCAGCAGGTTCCACGCCTCGCGCGGGCGGACGCGGGTGCCGGAGCGGCGCCGCGGCTCCACCAGCCCCTTGGCCGCCAGCACCTTCACCGCCTCGCGGATCGCGCTGCGGCTGGCGCCGTAGGTCTCGGCCAGCTCGCCTTCGCTCGGCAACGTGTCTCCCGGGGGAATTTGGCCGGATACGATCCGGGCTCCGATATCGTGGACCACCCGGCCATGCAGGCCGGCGGAAGGATACCCGTTTTTCTTCATGCCGCGGTCTTCGACCTTCTTTGGATCCTGGGCCATTGTCGCCGAAATCTCCCGCGTTGCAATGATTTGACAAAAAACCGGGGTGTCAGCGCCCCCCCGACACGTCGATCGTGGTCGCCGTCATGTAGGAGGCGGCGTCGGACAGGAGGAACAGCGCCGCCTCGGCGATCTCCTCCGGCCGGCCGATGCGGCCGATCGGGATGCTCGGCGCCACCGCGTCCAGCACCGACTTGCCGCCGATATGGTCGTCGTTGATGTCGGTGTCGGTCAGGCCGGGGCGCAGGCCGACGACGCGGATGCCGTCGGGCGCGACCTCGCGCGCCAGGCCGGTGGTGAAGGAATCGACCGCGCCCTTGGACGAGGCATAGGCCACCTCCTGCGGCAGCCCGCCATGCCGGGCCGCGACCGAGGAGATGTTGACGATGACGCCGCCCGGCCCGCCCTGCCGCCGCGACATCCGGCGGATCGCCTCGCGGCTGCAGTGGAACATGCCGAAGACGTTGACGGCGTAGAGCGCGGCCAGGGCCTGCGGGTCGTCCAGCCCGTCGACCCGGCTTACCGGGCCGATCACTCCCGCATTGTTGATGAGGGCGGTGACGGGCCCGAGCACCCGGTCGACCTGCGCGAACATCGCCGTCACCGCGGCACTGTCGCCGACATCGGCGGCGAAGGCGGCGGCTTCGCCGCCCGCCGCCTGGATCCCGGCCACCAGCGCCTCGGCCGCGTCGCGCGACCGGCCGTAATTGACCGCCACGCGCCAGCCCCGGGCCGCGCCCAGCCGGGCGATAGCGGCGCCGATTCCGCGGCCCGCGCCGGTGACGAGCAGCACCCCGGCCATGGCATCCTCCCTCTTGTCCGACGAATGAGCGTAGCATGAGGATAAAAGCCCTACCAATGGAGCGCGCGATGGCAATCGATCTCCATGCGGCCGCCGGCATCCTGGCCGACCACCGGCTGCGGCCCGACGCCTTTCCCGGCCTGCCGGAGGCGCTGCGACCGGGCGATCTCGCCGAAGCGCGCCGGCTGCAGGACGCGACTCACGAGCGGCTGTCCGCCGCCGGCTTGGGGTCGCGCGTCGGCTGGAAGATCGGCTGCACCACCCCGGTGATGCAGCGCTTCCTGGGCATCCCGGAGCCCTGCGAGGGCGGGATCTTCCAGGCCAACGTCCAGGCCGGCCCCGGCCGCTTCCCGGCGGCGGCGCATCGCCGCATCGGCGTGGAATGCGAGATCGCGGTCCGCCTCGGCCGCGACCTGCCGCCGGGCCAGCA
>NZ_JANX01000480.1 GCF_000767795.1 Inquilinus limosus MP06
AGGTCCGCGGTGGAGCCGCCGGCCGCCTTGTGGGCGGCGAGGCCGGCCGGATCGAAGCCGGCGGGATCGACCGCGACGCCCCTGCTGTCGGCGACCAGGACGATGCGGAAGCCGATGCCGTGGTCGCGCCGCAGCACCTCCGCCTTGTTCGCCAGGATCGCCAGCAGGTTCCGGTTGACGCTGCCGAGCCCCATCAGGGCGGCGTTGATCAGCATGGCTTGTCCTCGTTCCGGGGCGGCGCCGGAACGGGCCGCCCCTATGCCTCGACATACTCCTTGATCGCGTCGAGATCGTTGTATTTATCGGTCTTCCCGAAGATGTCGTTCATCCTGTCGACCCGATCCTGGCTGAGCTTGCCGTCGGGATGGGCCAGCTCGTACAGGCCCTTCAGATACTGGATGATCGATTCGCGGGTGCCGCGGTCCGAATCGTCGCCCGCGGACGGGTTGATGATCTGCTTCACGCCGTCCTTCACGAAGATCACGCGGCCGTCATCCAAGAGCTTGATGGACCCGACATCCACCCGGTCGACATCCTCCCGGAAGTCGCCGAAGGTGCCGGGGATACCGCCGTCGCCGAAGACCGGCAGCCCGGTCGGGTCGGCATCCAGCCCCAGCTCCTCCCGCAGCGCATCGAGGTCGTTGAAGTCATCCGATCGATTGTGGAGATCGGTGATCTTCTTCACCAGATCCTGGTCGAGGCCGCCGCCCGGGTGGACCATGATGTACAGGTTCTTCAGGTAGTCGAAGATATCGTTCGCATCGCTGTCGGACAGGCCGCCATGATTGTCCTTGTCCAGCTGCCACCGCCTGCCGTCCTTGACGAAGGTGAGGCTGTTGCTGTCCGTGGGATCGAGCTCGATCGATCCCACATCGACGCGGTCGATATCCTCCTTGAAATCGGAGAACGTCCCGGCGCTGCCCTCCCCATCCTTGCCCAGCAGCGGAGGCCTGGACTCGTCGAGGGCACGCTTGAGGTCGTCGATCTCGTTATAGCGGTCCGATTCGTCGTGCAGCCGGGTGATCCTGTCGATGATGTCCTGGTCGGCCTTCCCGCCGGGGTGGGAGATCTCGTACAGGTCCTTCAGGTAGTCGACGATCTTCTGCCGGTCCTTGTCGTCGGCCTCGCCGCCGACAAGCGGGTCGATCACCTGCCTGACGCCGTCCTTCTTGAAGATGATGCGGCCATCCTCCGCCAGCTCGATGGAGCCGACATCCACCCGGTCGACATCCTCCTTGAAGTCGCCGAAGGTTCCGGGCTTGCCGTCATCGCCGAAGCGCGGCAGGCCGGACGGGTCGGGCCGGTCCTCGCCGATGCCCGAATCGTGGTCCTTGTCCCAGTCCCGGAACCAGTCGTCCGAGATGTTGCCGTGCTCGTCGACGTATTTGGTGAAGTCCTTGTACTGCTCGGGCCGCGCCACCCACACCGGCACGTCCTCGGGGTAGAGGTCGTAGTAGCGATCGGAGCCGTGGTAGTAATTGTACTCGTAGCGCGAGTGGATGGTGTAGTTGAGCTTGTCGCCCCAATTGTCCTCGGTGACGCCCAGCGTGCTCCAGTTCCGGAAGTCGTCGCGGACGTCCTCGGCCTTCTGGTCCTGCTTCTGCTTGGCGATGACGCCGGTGACGATGGCGGCGATGGCGCCGAAGGCGACGCCGGCGACGCCCAGGACGCCGGAGGCGATGCCGAGCGCCGAGGCCGTCGCCGGCCCGGCGATCATGCTGGCCAGGCTGGTCCCGGCCATCCCGGCGATGCTGACCCCGCCCAGCAGCTGCATGGTCGCGGCCGCATATTCGCTGGGCAGCGCGTCCGGGTTGTCCCTGAGCTTGTCGATCGACATCGCCCCCAGGGCCAGGTCCAGGATGCCCCCGGCGAAATCGGCGACGCCGCCGACGGTGTTCAGGACGGTTCCGACGATCCGCAGCTTGCTGGGCGCATCCAGGTCGGCCGGGTCCACGCCCATGTTGCTGATCCGGTCGTCCACCATCCCCATGACGCTGGCCCGGTCGGCGTCGTCGAGATTGTCGAGGATGCTGGTGTACTGGGACCCCCGTTCGGACTGGACGCTGGAGACCCGGTCGTTCGGGTCATCCATCGCGTCCTCGAGGTCCATGGCCGCGTCATCCGGAAGCGGCACGAAGCGGGCCCCGTCGCCCTCGCCGGAGGCGATATCGTCGAACCAGTGCTCGACATCGTCGGCCCAGCCCGGCACGGTGTCGGGCTCGTCCAGCCGGGGCGGGGCGTCGCCGATCGCCCCGCGCAGCTCGTCGAGCGTGTCCAGCTCGACGACGGAGGAGCTCGGGACCGAGACCGGCCGGTTCGAATCCGGGAAGCGCTTGAGGAAGGCGTCGCGCAGCTGGGTGTTGTTCTCCAGGCCCAGCATGGTCGCCATGCCGGGCTTGTTGAAGATCGTCTCCAGCGTCTTCGTCGTCGCCAGTGCCAGGGCGGGCGACGTCGCGATGCTGATCATGAACAGGCGCGCCGCCCCCATCCGCTCTTCCGGCGTGTCGCCCATGTTCTTGTTCAGCGTGTAGATGGCCGCCATGGTGGCCAGGACGCCGCCGATCGCCGGCAGGACGCCGTTCTTCATGCTGGCCTGCAGCAGGGCGGCCGCGCCGTTGCGCGCGCCGGTCGGGATGTCCGGATTGTTGCCCTTCAGCACGTCCGAGATGCGGGAGGACACATCCTTGATGTCGAACTCGCCCTTGGCCTTGAAGGAGTCGAGGATCGAATTGGTGGCGATCTTGACCGCCGCCTTGTAGCTGTCCAGGCCCCGCTTGACGTCGTCGGGCAGGTCGGCCTTGCCGTCCTTCAGATAGCTCTGCACCGCCTTGTCGGTGAAGCCGATGCCGAAGATGGCCGACCACGTGCCCTGCAGGCCCAGCTGCACCTGGTCGCTGACGGCGGTCTGCAGGGCCTCGTCGGAGTACTTGCCGTCCTCGATGATGCCGCTGACCTCCTCGATCAGCCCCTTGTCGAGGATCTTGTTCCGGATCTCCGTGGCCTTCTGCTTGTCCAGATAGTCGAGGGACTTCAGGTCGTTGGAGAACCGGGTCTTGGCCCCGTCATCCTCCATGGACTCCAGCATCTCCGAGTATTCCTGGCTGCCCATGGTCTCGTAGATCTTGTTGGTCAGGCCCTCCTTGTCCTCGATCTTGTCGACGGCGTCGGCCATGAAGCCGTCGATGCCGTCGACGACCTTGTCGTTCTTCGACAGCTCGGCCAGCTTCCTGGAGATCTCCTCCTCCTTCAGCAGGCCGTAGGTGCTGGCCTGGTCCATGATGACGGAGTTGGGCAGGTAGGCGGTGGTGTCGCCCTTCCAGGGAAAGGCGTCCTTCTCGGTCTGGTACGGCAGGTAGTCATAGCCGCCGATCAGCGCCGCCTTGGCCTGCAGCAGCTCGTAGTACTGGCGGCGGGGGTCCTTCAGGTCCAGGTCGCCCCATTCGTCCTTCATCTTGTCATGGAACAGCTCGCCCACCGTCTTGCCGTCCTCGGTGGTCTTGGCGTTCATGAAATCCGTCGCCTCGGACTCGGCGACCTTGATGTCGATGTTGTTGTCCGTCTGGCTGATGCTGGTGCCGGCCAGCTTGTTTTCCAGCACCGAATACTTGAACGGGGCCAGGTGCTCCGAGACCGCGTAGGTCTTGCCCTTGTACTGGTAGGTGATGGTGGTGGGAT
This sequence comes from Inquilinus limosus MP06, assembly GCF_000767795.1. Classification (GTDB taxonomy): domain Bacteria; phylum Pseudomonadota; class Alphaproteobacteria; order DSM-16000; family Inquilinaceae; genus Inquilinus; species Inquilinus limosus_E. The sequence goes on from NZ_JANX01000480.1 coordinate 3,676, forward strand.
CCTCCCGCTTGGGATCCAGGTTGCTCACCGGGGGCAGGCCGTCGGCCTCCTCCACCACCGTCCAGCCCTTGCTCTCGGCCTTGCTGCGGAACTCCTTCTCATCGGCCGGGCCGCCGGCCTGGTCGCTTTTCTGCTTCTGCTGAAGCTGGAGAGGCGGCGGGTTGCCTGCCGGAGCACCCGAAACGGCATTCGTCGTTGAAGCGACCATGGCTTTCCTCCTCTCGCGGCTGTCCGATCCGGCATCGTCGGCCCGGTTTCGCCGCGGTCCCGAAGGGCGGCGGGGCCGGTTTCCGGGCTTGGTCCGGGTGGTCCCGGACGACGTTTCGATCGCCGTGTCGAACGCTTCGGTTGTGTTGTGGATGGATGTGGCTGGACCCGGGCGGCACCTCAGGGAGCCATGCTTCCTCCTCCGCGGTTTGAGCTCTGCCGTCCGAGCAATTGCTCAGACAACGGTCAAATGTGCAGCGAGGCTAGGGGCAATCCGAAGGACGGGCAAGAATTTTTGCAAGCCGATGAATTTTTTTGGGAATAATTGCCGGACAAATTGCGCGGCGGCATGGCCGCAGGCCGGAGGATCGGGCCGCGATACCTGCCGTCCGCACCGAAGCAGGGTGATCCGCGTGCCTCGGGTCAGGGATGCGCCGCTGTCACGCCCCTCACCAGCGCAGCACGTTGCCCACCCAGCTGAGGCTGGCGTCATAGGTGCTGTGGCGCTGGCCTTCGAGGGCATAGCGCAGCGCGTCGATGGCGTGGTTCTCGCGGTCCTCCAGCACCGGCAGGATCTCGCCGCTGCGCGGGTCGGTGCGCCAGGCGTAGAGCGCCAGCTCGTCGATCAAATGGCGGCAGCGCGGATGCACCAGGATGTCGCAGCTCTTCAGGAACTCCACGCCCTCGACGACCGATCCCGGCCCCTTCTGCGCCGCCCGCAACCGCGGGAAGCCGTGGCGCTGCAGGTAGCTGATGGTCTCCGGCCGGGCGCCGTCGGCGACGATCGGCCATTGCCGCGACGCCGGCACGGTGTCGAACAGCGCCGGCGTGCGGTCGATCTCGCAGCCCACCCGATAGGCCTCGTGGTCGACATGCAGCGTGCGGCCGATCAGGAAGCAGCGCACCAGCACGGTCGGGTCGCGGGCGAAGCCCCAGTCGGCGCCGAACAGGAAGAGGGCGTCGGCCGGGGTCTCGAACGCCTCCACCCGCCAGTTCTGGAACACCCGCGCCTCGCTGGCCCGCTGGTAGCCGCCGAGCCAGACATGCTGGAACTTGTCCGGGTCGCGGTCGCGGTCCCATTCCAGCTCGGCCTTCAGCACCTTCGGGAAATGCGGGTT
>NZ_JANX01000481.1 GCF_000767795.1 Inquilinus limosus MP06
CCGCGACCGGCTGGATGAGGCGGCGGTGTACCGGCGCGAGCGGCTCTATGCCCGGCCGCAGGCCCCGGCCGGGCCGCCGGGCGTGCTGGAATGCCCGATCTGCGGCACCCAGGCCCGCCGCTTCCTGCGCTTCGGCCTGGAGGGCCGGCGCAACGCCATGTGCCCCGGCTGCGGCAGCGTCGAGCGGCACCGCTTCCTCTGGCTCTATCTCACCGCTCGGACCGACCTGCTGACGGGCCGGCACCGGGTGCTGCACGCGGCGCCGGAACCGTGGCTGGAGGCGCGGCTGCGCGGCCTGCCGAACCTGCGCTACCGCTCGCTCGACCGGTTCAACCCCTTCGCCGATGTCCAGGCCGACCTGACGGCGCTGCCCTTCGCCGACGGCGCCTTCGACGCGGTGATCGCCAACCATGTGCTGGAGCACATCCCCGACGACAAGGCGGCGATCGCCGAGCTGGCGCGAGTGCTGCGCCCCGGCGGCCGCGCCGTGCTGATGGTGCCGTTCGACCCGAAGGGGCCGACGCAGGAGGGGGCGGAGATCGACGACCCGGCCGAGCGGATGCGCCGGTTCGGCCATCCCTATCACTACCGCATCAACGGCCGCGATTTCCCCGACCGGCTGGCAGCCGCCGGGCTGGCGCCGACGACGGTCGACAGCCGGGCCCTGCTGCGCCCGCATCTGCGCCGCCGCTTCCGCGTCAACCGCAACCACCTGTTCGATTGCCGGCGGCGATAGATCGCCCGGCGGCCGGACAGGAGTTGTGCCGATTGAATGGCATTTGACTAAAGATGAATTAAAGATCGATTCACATCCAAACCTTTCAATTTGGTAAAGACGTCGCTAGCAGTTCGGATCGAATCCTTTGTTTTCGTGTTGATCGCCTCTCGAACCCTCCGTATTGATGCGGCGGGGGCCGAGCGAAACCCTGCATCGAGATGCCGGGAACAGGCACCCTGGCCCGAACTCTGACCAGGATGGCGGCACATGAAGATTTTGGCTCTGTGCGCGGCAGGGACTCTTGCCGTGCTGCTGGCCACGCCCGGCATGGCCCAGCAGGCGAGGGGGATCTATCTCGGGGCGGGCGCCGGCGTGAACATCCGGCAGGACCAGCGCTGGACCATCGACGACCCGCGCACCGATGGCCATGCCGATGTCGGCTTCGACACGGCGCCCGCCGGCAACATCTATGTCGGCTATGATTTCGGGGCGATTCGCGCCGATCTCGAAGGCAGCTTCCGCCAGAACGACATCGGCACGACCAGGCTCAGCTATGATTCCTTCCGGCTGAACCGGTTCATCACCGTTCCCGGCGCCGATGACGTCAAGGTCAACGTCAAGGGCCATGAGCGGACCATCGGCCTGATGGCCAATGTCTATACGATTTCGAGTTCGGCTCGCCCTTCGTGCCTTATGTCGGCGGCGGCATCGGCGTCGGTTTCAACAACTGGAAGGTCAAGGCCAAGGACGCGAATATCGACTTCGATTACGATTCGCCGCTCTTCGCCTATCAGGGCATCGCCGGCGTGTCCTACTACATCACGCCGAAGCTGGCCGTGAATGTGGAGTACCGCTATTTCGGCGAGACCGATGCCGAGTTCACGTCCGGCGACACCAAGGTCAAGCTCGACGCACCGGCCCACCACACCATCCTGGTCGGCGTCAAATACGTCTTCGACTTTGGCGCCGCCTCGGGCGAACCGGCGCCGGAAGGGCCGGTCGACACCGGCCAGCGCAGCTATCTGGTGTTCTTCGACTTCGACAGCTCGCGCCTGACGCCGGAGGCACGATCGATCGTCGCCTCCGCCGCCACCGACGCGCTGCGGGGCGAATCGACCCGCATCGACGTCACCGGCCACACCGACCGGTCCGGCACCGACGCCTACAACCAGGCGCTGTCGGTGCGCCGGGCCGAGGCGGTGCGGCGTGAGCTGGTGGCGGACGGGGTCGCCGACAGCCTGATCATCGTCCGCGGCGTCGGTGAATCCGACCCGCTGGTGCCGACCGCCGATGGCGTGCGCGAGCCGCAGAACCGCCGGGTCGAGATCGTGATGAACTGAGGGGGCTGGTCACCAGCATCGTCATTGCGAGGAGGCGAAGCCGACGAAGCAATCCAGGGGCCGGTTCGCACCGGCCCCTGGATTGCTTCGCTTCGCTCGCAATGACGGGTTGAGTGTCTCGCCGAGCATGACTCGGCGGCTACCGTCCTTCCCGTCGCCACGCCGCCATCAGCCCGCCGAGGCCGAGGAGCAGGGCGACCAGCGGCGGCAGCAGCGGCGTCTCGGTCATGCCGGTGACGGTGTAGTCGCCATTGCCGCGCAGGCCAATCCAGCCGGCGCCGGACGCCGCCCGGTCCGGCCGGGTGCGGCGGATGGTGGGCACGCCATCGGTGGCCGGCCAGGCGACGCCGCCGCCGCTGGCCTCGGTCACCGGCGCCAGCTTGTCGGTCACCGCCCGCATGTCGCTCAGCTCCGGCGGATTCAGGGTGCCGACCACGGCCAGCGCGGTCTTGTCGCCGTCGCTGATCCGGTAGATGCCCGGCCCCTGGGCGTTGACCCGGCCGACATAGAGGCCGGGCGACGCCTCGCTCAGCTGCTCGGTCTGGGTCTTGCCGTCCGGGTCGGTCACGGTGACGGGCGGGTTGCTCTGGTCCAGGCTGCGGCGCCGGATCTCGATGCGCTGGCCCGCCGCCTCGGCGCGCAGCACGTTCTCCTCTAGCTCCGGCTCGCGCATCAGCCAATGGGCCAGGCGGCGCAGCAGCTCCGCCTGCGGGCCGCCGCCCTCGAAGCCGCGGCTCCACAGCCAGATCTGGTCCGACGCCATCTGCGCCACCCGGCCCTCGCCGACCCGGTTCAGGATCAGGAGCGGCCGCCCGCCGGCCCCGGTCATCACCACGCTGCCGCCATGCGGCGCCACGTCGATCTGGCGGAACCAGCGGCCCCAGCTCGGGCCGCCACCGGGGCCGCCGGTGGAGCCGTCCAGCGTCGCCGTCACCGGGTGGCGCTGGCCCAGCTCGGTCACCGTCGGGCGGAAGCCCTGCTCGATCACGTCGCCGGTCGGCTCCGCCGGCAGGATGTTGCCGATCGGCGTGCGGTACAGGCTCAGCGGCTCGGCGAAGGCCTCGCCCGAGACCTCGAGGAAGGCACCGCCCTCCTGCACGTAGCGGGCGATGTTGCCGAGATACAGGTTCGGCAGCACCCCCATCCGCCGGTAGCGGTCGAAGATGATGAGGTCGAAATCCTTGAGGTTGGTCTCGAACAGCTCCCGAATCGGGAAGGAGATCAGCGACAGCTCGTTGATCGGGGTGCCGTCCTGCTTTTCCGGCGGCCGCAGGATGGTGAAATGCACCAAGTCGACCGACGGGTCGGATTTCAGGATGTTGCGCCAGGTGCGCTCGCCCGGATGCGGCTCGCCCGACACCAGCAGCACGCGCAGCCGGTCGCGCACGCCGTTGACGACGATGGCGGCGCGGTTGTTGGCCTGGCTCAGCTCGCCCGGCAGCCCTTCGACCGCGAATTCGAAGACGGTCGGCCCGCCATGGTCCAGGCGGAAGGTCACCTGGGTGTCGCGCCCGACCGGCAGCTGCAGCGCCTCCGGCGCGCCGGCGTCCTTGGTGGCGGTGACGGTGGCGACGGCGCCGGGCTCGGCCTTCGGCAGGTCGTCCACCCGCAGGGTCACGGTCACGTCCTGGCCGACCAGGCCGAAGCTCGGCGCCTGGGCCACGACGATGCGGCGGTCGAATTCGTCCGGCCGCCCGGTCAGCAGCGTGTGCACCGGGCCGAAGGCGGTGCGCGCCGCCGGGTCGGTGGGCACGTCATGCACCTGGCCGTCGGTGACCAGGATGGCGCCGGCCAGGCGCCGCCGGGGCACGTCGGCCGTGGCCGCGCCCAACGCCTCGAACAGATGGGTCTCGTCCAGCGGCGCGCTGGCGCCCTCGCCGACGGTGACGAAGCGGGTGTCGAGATCGGGGAAGGCGGCCAGCTTGGTTCGCAGGTCGGCCAGCGCGGCATCGATCCGGGCCGGCCGGTCCTCGATCTGGTCGGAGGGCGAGCGGTCGACCACCACCACGGCGACGTCGTGGATCGGATCGCGCTTCTCCTCCACCAGCGACGGATTCAAGAGGGCGGCGGCCAGGGCGAGGAAGGCGAGGGTCCGCCAGCCCAGCCCGGGCGCGCGGCGCCAGGCGCCGACCAGCAGCGCCAGCACGGCCAGGCCGAACAGCGGGCCGAGGACGGTCCAGGGGAGAAGAGGCGCGAGGGCGACGGAGGCGGCATCCATGCTCACTGCCCCAGCCGTTCCAGGATCGCCGGCACATGCACCTGGTCGGACTTGTAGTTGCCGGTCAGGGCGTACATCACCAGGTTGACGCCGAAGCGATAGGCCATCTCGCGCTGGCGCTCGCCGCCCGGCACCACCGGCAGCATCGGCGCGCCGCCGGGGCCGACCGCCCAGGCGCCGGCCCAGTCATTGGCGCCGATGATGATGGTCGAGACGCCGTCATTCACCGTGGCGTCCGCGGTCTCCACCCAGACATCGCCGCCGGTGTAGCGGCCGGGGAAATCCTGCATCAGGTAGAAGGCGCGGGTCAGGATGTGATCCGGCGGCACCGGCGTCAGCGGCGGGATGTCCAGGCCCCGGGTCAGCTCGCGCAGCTTGTCGGCGCCCGGCCCGGCCAGGGCCGTGCCGCCGCCCATCGCCTGGTCGCGGGTGTCGAAGAAGATGGTGCCGCCGGTGCGCAGGAAGGCGTTCAGCTTGCCGATCGCGGCGTCGGACAGGGCCGGCTGCTGCGGCGTTACCGGCCAGTACAGCAGCGGGAAGAAGGCCAGCTCGTCGCTCTCGACATTGATGCCGACGGCGCCCTCGGCATTGACCGAGGTGCGGTCGCGCAGCACCTGGGCCAGGCCTTCCAGCCCGGCCTGGCTGATGCTGTCGACGTCCTGCGACCCGGTCTCGACATAGGCCAGGCGCACATGGTTGGCCATCGCGAT
>NZ_JANX01000482.1 GCF_000767795.1 Inquilinus limosus MP06
CGATGGTCACGCCCTCGGCCTCGGTCAGGATGCCGGCCCGCACCAGCTCGCGCGCATGGGCGGCCGAGGCGGCGAGGTCGTAGGGGGCGAGGCGGAAATGGCTGGCGTCGGAGCGCGACAGGGCCATCAGCTCCGGCGCGGGCGCGGCGCGGAAGCGTGCGCCCCAGAGGCGGGTCGGTTCGGTCATGCTCGGCTCCCTGTTCGGCCGCGGATGCTGGCAAGCCGCAGGAGGAGCGACAATGGAAATGATTTCCCCACGGTAGTCCGAAATGGAATATCGTGTGCGCCAGTCCGAATGGTCATAGCCCGAGAGATGTCGCCGAAGCCGGCCCCCCTGCCCTCCACCACCGCCCTGCGCGTCCTGGCCGCGCTGGTCGAGCACGGCTCTGCCTCCGAGGCGGCGAAGAGCGTGAACCTGACCCAGAGCGCGGTCAGCAAGCAGCTGCGCAGCCTGGAGGAGATCGCCGGCATGCCGCTGTTCGCCCGCACCGGCCGCGGCCTGGTGCCGACCCCGGCCGGGCGGATCTATGTCGAGCAGGCGCGGATCGCGCTGGGGGCGCTGGAGACCGCGGCCGGGCGGATCGCGGCGCTGCGCGGGTCGCCCAACGCCATCCGGCTGCATGTGCTGCCGATCCTGGGCGACCGCTGGCTGGTGCCGCGCCTGTCGCTGCTGGCCAAGGCGCGGCCGGAGCTGGAGGTGCAGTTCACCACCCAGGCCACCGGCGACACGGTCGAGGAGGCGGACGGCGTGTTCCGCTTCGGCGAGGGCGACTGGCCGGACCAGCAGGCGGAGTACCTGTTCGGCCGCAATGTGGCGCTGGTCGGGGCACCGTCGCTGCTGTCCCGGATGGGCGGCATCGCCGCGGCCGAGGATGTGCGCCGCTACACCGTGCTGGACCACCGCCACACGCCGCTGCGCTGGAGCGAGTTCGCCGAGGCCCAGGGGCTGTCGGATTTCACCCCGGCGCATATGGTGCATTTCGGCTTCTACGCGCTGGTGATCCGCGCCGCCATCGCCGGCCAGGGCCTGGCCCTGGTGCCGCGCTGCCTGATCGGCGAGGAGCTGGCGACCGGCCGGCTGGTCAACCCGGCCGGCCTCGGCTTCCACAGCCGCCACGGCTACTGGTTCACGGCGGCGGCGGACCGCACGCCGCGGCCAGGCCTGGTCGCCTTCCGCGATTGGCTGCTGGGCGAGGCCCGGACGCTGGGGCCGGGGATGTAGGAGAGCGGTTGCGCCTGCTCTCAACTCGTCATCGCGAGGAGCGAAGCGACGTGGCGATCCAGGGACCGGTGCCACTGGATCGCCACGCCCCTGCGGGGCTCGCGATGACGGATGTGGAGTATGGTGAACAGAACACTAGCCGGCCCGAAACCAAAGGGAGAACGCCATGAACCCCGTCATCGACCGCCACGAATGGGCCGAGGATACCGAGCGCTGGCACGGCGAGATCCAGCTCGGCAAGCGCGGCGCCAACGTCTCGGTGATCTTCTTCGACCGGGCCGAGCCGGGCGGCGGGCCGAAGCTGCACCGCCACCCCTATCCCGAGACCTTCATCATCCGCGCCGGCCGCGTCCTGTTCATCCTGGGCGACCGGGAGATCCTGGCCGAGGCCGGGCAGATCGTGGTGGTGCCGGCGAACGCGCCGCACAAATTCACCAATCCCGGCCCCGGCCCGCTGCAGACCATCGACATCCACGAGAACGGCAGCTTCATCACCGAATGGCTCGAATGAGCCGATCGCGCTGGTTCAGAGCCGCAGAGATCGCTAGATCAGGATGATCACCCGGGAGAGTTGGACGGCGGCCATGGATGCGCGTGTACAGGGTTTGACGATCAAGGCGCCGGGCCGGCCGCTGACCGGCCGGGTGACCCCGCCCGGATCGAAATCGATCACCAATCGCGTGCTGCTGCTGGCGGCGCTGGCCCGCGGCACCAGCCGCCTGACCGGCGCGCTGAAGAGCGACGACACCAAGCTGATGGCCGCCGCCCTGCGGGCCATGGGCGTGACGGTCGAGGAGCCGGACGACACCAGCTTCACCGTCACCGGCACCGGCCGGCTGCAGGCCCCGGCCGCGCCGCTATTCCTGGGCAATGCCGGCACCGCCACGCGCTTCCTGACCGCCGCCGTGACCATGGTCGACGGCACCGTGGTGGTGGACGGCGACGCGCATATGCGCAAGCGGCCGATCGGCCCGCTGGTGCAGGCGCTGCGCTCGCTCGGCATCGACATCGCCGACACCAACGGATATCCGCCAGTGACGGTGCGCGGCCACGGGCCCTTCGCGCCGGGCCGGGTCGAGATCGACGGCGGCCTGTCCAGTCAGTACATCTCCGCCCTGCTGATGGCCGCCGCCTGCGGCACCGGGCCGGTCGAGGTGGCGCTGACGGGTACCGAGATCGGCGCCCGCGGCTATGTCGACCTGACCGTGGCGGCGATGCGCGCCTTCGGCGCCGAGGTCGAGCAGTTCGACGAAGCGACCTGGCGGGTGCAGCCCACCGGCTACCGCGCCGCCGACCATGTGATCGAGCCCGACGCCTCGGCCGCGACCTATCTGTGGGGGGCCGAGGTGCTGACCGGCGGCGCCATCGACCTGGGCGTGCCGGCCGCCGCCTTCACCCAGCCGGACGCCAAGGCGCAGGCGCTGATCGCCCGGTTTCCGCACCTGCCGCCGGTGATCGACGGGTCACAGATGCAGGATGCGGTGCCGACGCTGGCGGTGCTGGCGGCGTTCAACCAGACGCCGGTGCGCTTCACCGGCATCGCCAATCTCCGGGTCAAGGAATGCGACCGCGTCGCCGCGCTGGCGACCGAGCTGTCGCGCATCCGCCCCGGCCTGGGCCGCGAGGATGGCGACGACCTGATCGTCGCTTCCGACCCCGCCTTGACCGGCCAGGTGCTGCCGACCCGGATCGAGACCTATGCCGACCACCGCATCGCCATGAGCTTCGCGCTCGCGGGGCTGAAGATCGACGGCATCACCATTCTCGACCCCGGCTGCGTCGCCAAGACCTATCCCGCCTATTGGGACGCGCTGGCCTCCCTCGGCGTCACCTACGACGAAGTCGCCTGACCGGGCGAGCCCACGGCCCGCCGGAGCTTCCCGAACAGCCTGCCGTCGATCGCGATCAGGCCCAGCCCGATCAGCGCCATGCCGGCCCAGGCGCGGCCGGACAGCACCTCGCCCAGCACCAGATGGCCGAGCAGCATGGCGCTGGGCGGGATCAGCAGCGTCACCAGCACCGTGTTGGTGGCGCCGACTCGGGACAGCAGCTTGAAGTAGAGGACATAGGCCAGCGAGGTGCTGAGCACCGCCAGCCCGGCCAGCGACAGCAGCGTTGCGCCGCTGGGCATCGGCAGGGTCCAGGGCCGGTCGGCCAGGGCGACGATCGGCAGCATCATCACGGTGGTGGCGCTGACCTGGCCGGTGGCGGTGACCATCGGCGGCAGCCTGCGGAAGCGGCGGCCGAAGATGCCGGCGAAGGCGTAGGACAGGGCGGCGCCGAGGATCGCGACCTGCGCCGTCACCTCGCCGCCGAGCCCGCCCAGCACCTGCGGGCCGATCAGCACGACGACGCCGGCGAGGCCGAGCAGCACGCCGGCCAGGCGCTTGGGCGTCAGCTTCTCCTCCGTCGTGAGGACATGCGCGACCAGCACGGTGAACAAGGGCGTGGTGGCGTTGAGGATGGCGGCGAGGCCGCTGCCGATCCGGGTCTGACCCCAGACGATCAGGCAGAACGGGATCAGGTTGTTCAGCAGCCCCATGCCGAAGAAGGCGGCCCAGGTGCCGCGGTCGCGCGGGAGGGCCAGGCCGGCCAGGCGCAGCACCGGCAGCAGCGCCAGCGCCGCCAGCCCGACCCTGACCAGGACGATGGTCAGCGGCGGCAGCTCGGCCACCGCGACCTTGGAGAAGAAGAAGGAGCCGCCCCAGGCGATCGACAGGGCGATCAGCAGCAGCCAGTCGGCGAAAGCCATCGCGGGCGGGGCTGCGGGTTTGGTGGTGCTCATGCCGCCGTTCTCGCCGAGACCGATCACGCTCGCCACCCGGTTCTTGCGGTGGAAACGGCGTCAGAGGCAGCCGCCCTGCCTCGGATCCCGCGGTGTCTTCAACTGCTCCTTGATCGAGTCTGTGGCGGCCGGATCGTCCAGCAGCTTGGTGATGAACTGCTTCCAGCCGGGATAGTCCCTGGACCGGCAGCTGTCCTGCCCTCTCTTCCGGACATGTTCGAGAGAGCCTTGCGGCCCCTCATGCGCAATGATGCGATCCGCGATCGCGCCGCCATTGGCACGGATGAAGTCCTCCAGCGCTTGGTTCAGAAGGACGTATTTCTGCTCATGCTGGTCATCGAGCGGTTCGCCACAATGAATCAGCATCGCTCGCGCGCCGTTCACCATCGAGTAGAGGCACATCACCGATGCGTCCTCGGCCGTAGCGGCGGCCGGGCCACCGAGCACCGCGGCCGCGGTCAGCACAATTCCCCATCTGGACATCGACACCTCCTGCGCCGGTTGCGACCGGCCGGGGATATCCTGATCCAGGCGCGCCGCGCAGGACAGGTCCGAGAATCCATCGATCCGCCGGCGGCGCCGGATGGTCTAGCAAGGCATGCGGCCCTGCCGTCCCGGAGACCCGCCGTGATCGACCCGTTCTGGCTTCTGTTCGCCGCCAAGCTGGCGCTGACCGCCGGGATCGTGGTCACCGCATCGCTGCTGGTCGAGCGCAGCGGACCGCTGCTCGCGGCGATGATCGCGACGCTGCCGATCTCCGCCGGCCCCGCCTATGTCTTCCTGGCCATGGAGCACGATTCCGGCTTCGTCTCCGGCAGCGCCCTGGCCAGCCTGGCGATCAACGCCGCGACCGCGGTGTTCCTGACCCTCTACTCGCTGCTGGCCCGGTCGCACCGCCTGGCCGTCAGTCTGCCGCTCGGCCTGCTGGGCTGGGCGGCGGCCGCCTTCGCGATCTCCCGGGTCGACTGGTCGCTGCC
>NZ_JANX01000483.1 GCF_000767795.1 Inquilinus limosus MP06
TCCCTTCGCCGATCTCGTCGCCGATCTCGACCGTGCGCTGCAGAAGCTGGGGGCCGTGCGCCCGGCCGCGGAGGCCGGAGGGGCCGCGGCATGAGCCCGCTGGCCCATGCGATGCGCGCCCTGGTGATCGGCTACCGCTACAGCCTGTCGGCGCTGATCGGACGCCAGTGCCGGTTCGCGCCCACTTGCTCCGCATACGCGATAGAGGCTATTGAGCGGCACGGTGCGATCGCCGGGGGCTGGCTGGCCCTGCGGCGCATCGCGCGTTGCCACCCATGGGGTGGGTCGGGGTATGACCCCGTGCCCGACACCCTGACCAAGGATGCCGGTGGATCCGGCCGCGACGCCTGCTGCGGCGCGGCCCGGTCCGCCGACCAATAAACGCACGACTGACCGGCCGGCCAGATTAGACAGGCAGAGGCCGGGACCGGAGCCCTGATGCGATGACCGACCAGAAGAACCTGATCCTGGCGATCGCCCTTTCGCTGGCCATCCTTCTCGGCTTCCAGTTCCTGTTCCCGGCGCCGAAGCCCACCACCCCGTCGGGTCAGCAGCAGCCCACCACCGCCGCCACCACCTCGACCGCCTCGCCCCAGGCCCCGACCACGGTCGGCGGCGCGGCCCAGGCGCCGATGGACCGTGCCCAGGCGCTGGCCCAGACCCAGCGGGTCAAGATCGAGGCGCCGCGCGTGCACGGCTCGATCAACCTGACCGGCGGCCGGATCGACGACGTCACCCTGCGCGACTACCGCGAGACGGTGGACCCGAACAGCCCGGAGATCGTGCTGCTGACGCCGCTGGGCGGCCCGTCGGCCTATTACGCGGATTACGGCTGGGCCCCGGCCGACGCCTCGGTCGTGGTGCCGGGCGCCGGCACGGTGTGGACCGCCGACCGCGAGACGCTGACCCCGGACGCGCCGGTGACGCTGAGCTGGGACAACGGCCAGGGGCTGGTGTTCAAGCGCACCATCTCGATCGACGCCAACTACATGTTCACGGTGGTGCAGAGCGTCGTGAACAACACCGACAAGCCGGTGCAGCTGGCGCCCTATGGCCGGGTGCTGCGCTTCGGCACGCCGGTGACCCAGGGCTACTACGTGCTGCATGAGGGCCCCTACGGCGTGTTCAACGGCACGCTGGAGGAGAAGACCTATAAGGACATCCAGGACGACAAGGCGGTCAAGAACTCGACCACCGGCGGCTGGCTCGGCTTCACCGACAAGTATTGGCTGGCGGCGCTGATCCCGGACCAGGCGGTCAAGGTCGACACCCAGTTCCTGCACCAGTCGGACGGCGAGGGCCGCTACCTGGCGACCTACCAGGCCGACGCCCTGACCGTGGCGCCGGGCCAGACCGTGGACTCGACCGGCCGGCTGTTCGCCGGCGCCAAGGAGGTCGACCTGATCAGCAGCTATGCCGACACGCTGCATATCACCAAGTTCGACTTCGCCATCGATTTCGGCTGGTTCTGGTTCCTGACCAAGCCGTTCTTCAAGATCCTGGCCTGGATCCACAGCGTCGTCGGCAATTTCGGCGTCGCGATCCTGATCTTCACCCTGGCGCTGAAGCTGCTGTTCTACCCGCTGGCGGACAAGTCCTACCGCTCGATGGCGAAGATGAAGGCGCTGCAGCCGGAGATGGTGAAGCTGCGCGAGCGCTATGCCGACGACAAGGCCAAGCAGCAGCAGGAGCTGATGGCGCTGTACAAGCGCGAGAAGGTAAACCCGGCGGCCGGCTGCCTGCCGATCCTGATCCAGATCCCGGTGTTCTTCGCCCTCTACAAGGTGCTGCTGGTCACCATCGAGATGCGGCACGCGCCGTTCTTCGGCTGGATGCACGACCTGTCGGCGCCTGACCCGACCACGGTGTTCAACCTGTTCGGCCTGATCCCGTGGACCCCGCCGGCGATGCTGATGATCGGCGCCGCGCCGATCATCATGGGCTTCACCATGTTCATGCAGCAGAAGCTGAACCCGGCGCCGGCCGACCCGGTCCAGGCCAAGGTGTTCATGGCGCTGCCGGTGGTGTTCACCTTCATGCTGGCGCATTTCCCGGTCGGCCTGGTGGTCTACTGGGCGTGGAACAACACGCTGACGATCCTGCAGCAGTGGTCGATCATGAAGCGCATGCATGTGAAGATCTCGGGCGGGGTCGAGGAAGGCGCCGAGGCGCCGGCCGTGCCGCCCTCGGTCGCCCGCAAGAAGAACGGCAGCGGCGACGCCAAGGCCACCGCCGCCCCGAAGGGTCCCGCCAACCGCAAGCCGGCGGGCCGCAAGGGGTGACCGACGCGCAGGCGACCGGCGCGGACACCTACGGGCCGGAGGCGATCGAGGCGGGGCGGCTGCTGTTCGCGCAGGAATGCCGCTTCACCTGGGGGTCGGCCTCGCTGTCCGACCTGCCGCCCGCGGGCCTGCCGGAGATCGCCTTCGCCGGCCGCTCCAATGTCGGCAAGTCCAGCCTGGTCAACGCCCTGACCGGGCGGAAGACCCTGGCCCGCACCAGCCACACCCCGGGCCGCACCCAGCAGCTCAACTTCTTCGACCTCGGCGGCCGGCTGGCGCTGGTCGACCTGCCGGGCTACGGCTACGCCAAGGTGTCGAAGTCGCTGTCGCAGGGCTGGACCGACACGCTCAAGGGCTATCTGCGCGGCCGGGCGACGCTGCGGCGGGCCCTGGTGCTGATCGACGGCCGGCACGGCATCAAGGAGTCGGACGCCGAGATCCTGAAGCTGCTCGACGACACCGCCGTGGCCACCCAGGTGGTGCTGACCAAGATGGACAAGGTCGGCAAAAGCGAGCGCGAGCGCCGGGTCCCGGAGATCGAGGCGGCGCTGAAGCGTCACCCCGCCGCCTTCCCGAAGGTGATGCTGACCAGCAGCGACAAGGGCGAGGGCATCGCCGAGCTGCGCGCCTTCCTGGCGGAGATCGCGAAGAACGGATAAACCGGGACCGGTTCCGGGTTTTCCATACCGTCATTGCGAGCGCAGCGAAGCAATCCAGGGGTCGGTGCGCACCGGCCCCTGGATTGCTTCGTCGGCTTCGCCTCCTCGCAATGACGGCTGGGGAGGGGCATTCCGGAGAGATCTATCGAGCGGGAAAGCGTCCTCTCCGCGGTTGATCGCGGCGGCGCGGTCGGGCATGAGAAGAACGCCGGCCCACCGCTCGCAGGAACGAGCCCGATGACCAAGCCCTTCGCCGCCCCGCCCAAGCTGCCCGCCGCCTCGCTCGACAAGGCCAACACCCTGGTCGAGGCGCTGCCCTTCATGCGCCGCTACGCCGGCGCCACCTTCGTCATCAAATATGGCGGCAACGCCATGGGCGACGATTCGCTGACCGAGAGCTTCGCCCGCGACGTCGTGCTGCTGAAGCAGGTCGGCATCAACCCGGTGGTGGTGCATGGCGGCGGCCCGCAGATCGGCGCGATGCTGGAGCGGCTGCAGATCAAGTCGGAATTCGTCGACGGGCTGCGTGTCACCGACCGCAACACCGTCGACGTGGTCGAGATGGTGCTGTCCGGCAACATCAACAAGCAGATCGTCTCGGCCATCCAGTCGGTCGGCGGCAAGGCGGTCGGCGTCTCCGGCAAGGATGGCGGCCTGATCTCGGCCCGCAAGCTGCAGCGCACCAAGCGCGACCCCGACAGCAACATCGAGCGCATCCTCGACCTCGGCTTCGTCGGCGAGCCGGCGGCGGTGAACCCGGAGATCCTCGAGGCGTTCGAGGACAGCGACTTCATCCCGGTGATCGCGCCGATCGGCGTCGGCCCGCGCGGCGAGAGCTACAACATCAACGCCGACACCGCGGCCGGCGCCATCGCCGCGGCGCTGAACGCCACCCGCTTCTTCCTGCTGACCGACGTCGCCGGCGTGCTGGACAAGGAGAAGTCGCTGATCCAGGAGCTGCCGCTGGCCCGGGCGCGCGAGCTGATGACCGACGGCACCATCTCCGGCGGCATGATCCCGAAGCTGGAGACCTGCATCTCGGCGGTCGAGCAGGGGGTCGAGGGCGCGGTGATCATGGATGGCCGCGTGCCGCACGCCGTGCTGCTCGAGGTCTTCACCGAAGGCGGCATCGGCACGCTGATCCGGGCTTAAGTCTCCAGGCCCGCCACCTTTCTTGTCATTGCCGGGCTTGACCCGGCAATCCAGGGGCCACCGAGAGCGGCTCTTGAAAGCCCCTGGATCCTCGGGCCAAGCCCGAGGATGACAATAGAACAGGGAGGGTGAGGGGCCTGCCAACAGCCTACGCCTGCACCCCCACCAGCCCCGCCACCACATCCAGCAGCACATCGGCGCCGGCGGCCAGCTGGTCCGGCGCGGTGAACTCGGCCGGGTTGTGGCTGATGCCGCCGCGGCTCGGCACGAAGATCATCGCCGAGGGCGCGATCCGGGCGATCATCTGGGCGTCGTGCCCGGCGCCGGAGGTCATGTGCCGCCAGCGATGGCCGCGCCGCTCCGCCGCCCCGGCCACCCGCCGCACCAGCGCCGGGTCGAACCGCACCGGCTCGAACCGGGCCAGCCGCTCGGTCGCGACCGCCACCCCCTCCGCCGCCAGCGTCTCGAGATAGTCGGCCAGCGCCGCCTCGGCCGCCTGCAGCCGGCCCTCGTCCGGGTCGCGCAGGTCGACCGTGAACACGGCGCGCGACGGGATGACGTTGATCGCGTCCGGCTCCAGCCGCAGCGACCCGACCGTGGCCAGCGTCCCGGCATTGGCCCCGGCCACGCGGTCGCGCAGATGGGCGATGACGCGGGCCGCGGCCAGGCCGGCGTCGCGGCGGGCGGCGATCGGCGTGGTGCCGGCATGGTTGGCGGCGCCGGTGATGGTGATGCGCTGCCAGGAGATGCCCTGCAGCGAATCGACGGCGCCGATCGCCAGCCCCTCCGCCTCCAGCACCGGCCCCTGCTCGATATGCAGCTCCAGATAGCAGGCCGGGCGGATCGATCCGGGTTCGGAGATCGCCGGCATAGCCGATCCACTA
>NZ_JANX01000484.1 GCF_000767795.1 Inquilinus limosus MP06
AGAGGCAACGTGTCTTGCCGTTCTCCCCGATTCCGGTTGAGCCAGCTCTGCCTATCGCTCAATTTGTGGTCCCCGCCATGACGCCGGAGAGCAGCCGATGCCCGAGACCGTGAAGGCCTGGCTGGTGCGCAAGCCGATCTCGGCCATCCGCTCCTTCCTCGAGATCGAGGCCGCGGGCGGCATCGTGCTGATGGCCGTCGCGGTGCTGGCCCTGATCGCCGCCAACTCGCCGCTGGCCGGCGCCTATGACGACCTGCTGCACCTGCCGATGGGGCTGCGGATCGGCGCCTTCGCGCTGGAGAAGACGCTGCTGCACTGGGTCAATGACGGGCTGATGGCGGTGTTCTTCCTGCTGGTCGGGCTCGAGATCAAGCGCGAGATCCTGCAGGGCGAGCTGTCGTCGCGCGAGACGCTGATGCTGCCCGGCATCGCCGCGGCCGGCGGCGTCATCCTGCCCGCCCTGATCTATGCCGTGATCAATGTCGGCGACCCGGTGGCGCTGCGCGGCTGGGCGATTCCGGCCGCGACCGACATCGCCTTCGCCCTCGGCGTGCTGTCGCTGCTGGGCAGCCGGGTGCCGGTGTCGCTGAAGGTGTTCCTGACCGCGCTGGCGATCATCGACGACGTCGCCGCCGTGGTGATCATCGCCCTGTTCTACACCGGCGACATCTCGCTGCCCTTCCTGGCCTGGGCCGTGGCCGGCGTCGCCGTGCTGGGCCTGTTCAACTGGCTCAGGGTGCAGGCGCTATGGCCCTATCTGGTGGTCGGCGCCGTGGTCTGGCTGTTCGTGCTGAAATCCGGCCTGCACGCCACCCTGGCCGGGGTGGTGCTGGCCTTCCTGGTGCCGCTGGACCGCACCGCGGAGGATGAGGACGAGCCGCCGCTGTTGCGGCTGGAGCACAGCCTGCATGACGTCGTCGCCTTCCTGGTGGTGCCGGTCTTCGGCTTCGCCAATGCCGGCGTCTCCTTCGCCGGCGCCAGCCTGTCGAGCTTCCTGGAGCCGGTGCCGCTCGGCATCGCCGCCGGCCTCGTGATCGGCAAGTCGCTCGGTGTCGGCGTCGCCGCCTGGGCGTCGATCCGGCTCGGCGTCGCGGCGCTGCCGGCGGGGGCCACCACGCCGCAGCTGGCCGGCGTCTCGGTGCTGGCCGGGATCGGCTTCACCATGAGCCTGTTCATCGGTGCGCTGGCCTTCGAGGACCCGGCGCTGCAGGCGGCGACCAAGATGGGCGTGCTGGCCGGGTCGCTGGTGGCGGCGGTGCTGGGCAGCCTGTGGCTGGTCGCGGTCAGCCGGCGGCCAGCGGTTCCGGCTGCGGGATGACCGGCATCGGGGTGTAGACCCGGATCGCCTTCGGCAGCACCCGGAACGTGGCCGGGGTCTGCGTCGTCACCTCGCCGTCGGTGTTGACGTCGCGCGGCCGGCGGGTGCGCACCTCGACCGACCGGCAGCGCAGCGCATGCACCTCGTCCCAGCGGCCGTGGCGCCCGGCGCGGAAGGACGGGTACATCAGCGCCAGCCACATCCAGTGGTCGACCTCGATCGAATAGAGGTCCAGCATGCCGTCATCGGGCGCCGCATCCTCGGCGATGCTCATGCCACCGCCATAGTAGCGGCCGTTGCCGACCGCGATCTGGATGCTCTTGCCGCGGATGATCTTGCCGTCATCGGTCCGGATCTCGGCCGAGAACCGCTCCAGCCGCCGCACCAGCCGCAGCGCGGCCAGGGCATAGCCGAAGCGGCCCCAGCGCTTCTTGGTGTCGCCGTCGAGCGACTTCGCCAGCTCGACGCTCATGCCCAGGCTGGCGACGTTGAAGAAGGGCCGGCCGTTGACCTCGCCCAGGTCGATGCTGCGCAGCCGGCCATCGACGATGACCTGGGCCGCGGCCGCCGGGTCGGCCGGCAGCTCCAGCGTCCGCGCCAGGTCGTTGGCGGTGCCCAGCGGCAGGATGCCGAGCGGCAGCCCGGTTTCCATCAGCGCCGGCGCGGCCCGGTTCAGCGTGCCGTCGCCGCCGCCGATGATGACGCATTCGACCGCGCGGGCATGGCGCCGGATCAGGGTGTCGACATCGTCGTTCAGCGGCCGCACCGGCTCGACCCCGCCATCGGTCAGGGTGCGGATCACGGCATCGAGGCCGGTCTCGGCCCGGCTGGCCTTCGGATTGACCAGGAACAGCGCGCGCCGCGCGATCATTGCGCGGTCATCGCATCGCGGCGATCGGGGCGGGGCGTGCCGGCGCGCCGGCCAGCTCGTCGATGATCGGGCAGGCGGGGGCGGCGTCGCCGGGGCACTGGCACACCAGCGCGCCCAGGCTCTCGCGCAGCGCCTCCAGCTCGCGGATCTTGGCGTTGATCTCGCCGATCCGGGCCGAGGCCAGGGCCTTGACCTCGGAGGAGCAGCGGGTCGGGTCCTCGTACAGCGACAGCAGGGCCCGGCACTGCTCGATGGTGAAGCCGAATTCGCGCGACCGGCGCAGGAAGCGCAGCACCTCCAGCGTATGGGCGCAGTAGTCGCGATAGTTGTTGCCGCGCCGGTCCG
Organism: Inquilinus limosus MP06; assembly: GCF_000767795.1. Classification (GTDB taxonomy): domain Bacteria; phylum Pseudomonadota; class Alphaproteobacteria; order DSM-16000; family Inquilinaceae; genus Inquilinus; species Inquilinus limosus_E. The sequence continues at coordinate 2,535 of NZ_JANX01000484.1, forward strand.
GCCGGACCAGCCCGATCTCCTCGTAATAGCGGATCGTCTTCGCCGGCAGGCCCGAATGTCGTGCCGCCTCGCCGATATTCATCGCCGTGCTCTCTCCCTCGCCCCGGGCAGTGGATCAAATCGGGAGCCCGCTGCCAAGCGCCCGATGCGGTCGCCGGCAGGGGGCGAGGGGAGAACAAGCGCCGCGGCCTCCGGTTCCGTCCCGGCGGCGCGGACCGGGATCAGGGCTGCCCTTCGCCCTGCGCCACCAGCGGCTCGTGCTGCGCCATCGGGCTGTCGGGGCGCCGGGCCATCACCTTGTTCCGCGCCAGGGCCCAGCCGATGGCGAGGATGACCGCGATCACCGGCAGCGACGCGACGGTGTAGGAGCCGACCGGGTAGTCCAGCGCCATCAGCACCACCACGCCGGCCAGGAACAGCAGCGTCAGCCAGGTGCTGGCCGGGGCGGCCGGCATGCGGAAGGTGATCGGCTGCGCCTCGCCGCGCCGCACCGCCCGGCGCAGCATCAGCTGGCAGACCAGGATGAAGGCCCAGGTGCTGATGATGCCGAGCGAGGCGATGTTCAGCACGATCTCGAACACCTGCGACGGCACGACGTAGTTCAGCACCACACCGATGCAGTAGATGCCGACCGTCACCAGGATGCCGCCATAGGGCACCTTGCGGGCGTTCATCCGGGCCACGAAGTCGGGCGCCGACCCGCCCATCGCCAGCGACCGCAGCACCCGCCCCGTGGAATAGAGGCCGGAATTCAGGCTGGACAGGGCGGCGGTCAGCACCACGATGTTCATGATCGTGCCGATGCCCGGCACGCCCAGCGCGGTGAAGAAGGTGACGAAGGGACTCTCGCCGGCCTTGTAGGCGGTCCAGGGCAGCAGCAGGACCAGCAGCGCGACCGAGCCGACATAGAACAGGGCGATGCGCCAGATCACGCTGTTGATCGCCCGCGGCAGGATCTTGCGCGCATCCTCGGTCTCGCCGGCGGCGGTGCCGATCAGCTCGATCCCGGCATAGGCGAAGACCACACCCTGGACGATGACGATGGCGGGCAACAGCCCGTGCGGGAAGATGCCGCCATTGGCGGAGACCAGCTGCAGGCCGGTGGCGTGGCCGCCGACCTCCATGCCGCTGCCCAGCACGACCACGCCGATCACCAGGAACAGCGCCAGCGCCGCGACCTTGATCAGCGAGAACCAGAACTCCATCTCGCCGAACCACTTCACGCCGATCAGGTTCATCGCCGTGATCAGGCCGATGGCGATCAGCGCGAACAGCCATTGCGGGATGTCGGAGAACATCGACCAGTACTGCATGTACAGGGCCGCGGCGGTGGTATCGACGATGCCGGTCATCGCCCAGTTCAGGAAGAACATCCAGCCGGCGACGAAGGCGGCGCGCTCGCCCAGGAACTCCCGGGTGTAGGAGACGAAGCTGCCGGAGGACGGGCGATGCATCACCAGCTCGCCCAGCGCCCGCAGGATCAGGAAGGAGAAGAAGCCGCAGACCAGATAGACCAGGGCCAGGGCCGGGCCGGCCAGCTGCAGCCGGCCGCCGGCGCCGAGGAACAGGCCGGTGCCGATGGCGCCGCCGATGGCGATCATCTGCACCTGCCGGGATCTCAGGCCCTTGTGGTAGCCGTGTTCGTGGGATTCGAGCCAGGCGCGCCGGTCGGCGGCGGAACCATGGGCGGAGGGGGACGACGAGTCGATCTGGGTCACTCTGATGTCCGCGCTTGTTCTTGGGCTTTGTTCGTGCCGCGGCTGTCCCGCGGGGGACGCGGACGCTAGGACGCGGCGGAAGCGCTTGTCAAAGTCCCTGCCGTGGACTCTGCCATGCGGCTTCCGAAGTCTTGGGATTCGGCCGATCTTCACGGCGAAGTCTCGAACTTGTCTCGAAATCCCCGGACTCGAATCGTCCGGTTTCTTCGGTGGCGGGATCCGAGTTCATCGTGTCCCGCGGGCGGCACGACCATGCAGGCGCCGGTGTGACGCGAGGCCGGCCCGCACTGCATCATCGGAGAGGTTATTGACTGATTAGTCCATAATCTCTATCCATGGCGCATGGTGAGACCACGGGAATTCGATCGCGATGAGGCCCTGCAGCGGGCGATGCGGGTGTTCTGGGCCAAGGGCTTTGCCTTGACCTCGACCGACGACCTCGTCCAGGCGATGGGGATCGGCCGGCAGAGCCTCTACAACGCCTTCGGCGACAAGAAGCGGCTGTATCTCGAGGCGCTCGACGCCTATCAGCAGGGCAGCGTCGCCGGCCATCTGCGGCGCCTGAGCGCGCCGGCCTCGCCGCTGGCCGGCCTGCGCGACCTGCTCGCCGGCCTCGCGGCCGATGATGACGGGCTGCGGGCCCTGGGCTGCATGGGCGTCGGTTCGGTCGGCGAGTTCGGCGCGAGCGATGCAGAGGTCGCGGCGCTGCGGGCGAAGGCGGC
>NZ_JANX01000485.1 GCF_000767795.1 Inquilinus limosus MP06
GGGAAGCTGATCCTCGCCGGCCGGTTGCCCTCCCAGGCGAAGGCACGGTCCTTCGACCCCTGCACGGTCAGCCCGTCGACGCTGATGCCGGCGCGGCCGGAGCCGCCGGGCCCCTCGACCACGCGGCCGACCAGCCCGGCGTCGAAGCTGTCGCCCGGCCGCACGAAGCGGGGCAGGGCCGGCTGGGCGACGACCGGCTGCCGTACCTTGACCTCGCCGGTGCCGACGCCGAAGCGGTCGGGCCCGCTGGTGACCACGGCGCGGATCTTGTAGACGGTCAGCGTGTCCGGCAGCTTGACCTTGACCTTGGCGGTGCCGTCCGGCCCGACCTGGACATGCGGCAGGTAGACCGGCACCGGGTTGAAGTTGCGGCGGACGGAGATGTTCTCCACCCCCCATTCGTCGGCGCCTTCGTCGCCGCCCGGCACCTCCTCCAGCGGGATCACGCCGAAGGCCATGTTGCGGGTGTCGCGCGCCGCCATCTGCGAGACGCGGGCGACGATGAACTTGGGCAGCGGGTCCAGCGGCTGCTCCCTGGCCAGGGACAGCACCGCCTGGTCGACCATCCAGAAGGTGGCCTCGCCGGCCAGCGGCTTGCCCTTCATGTCGGCCATGTGCAGCGTCACCTCGATCTCCTGCGCCGGGCGGGCGCTGGGCGGCGCGTCCAGCGTCACCGCAACCTGGTTCTCGACCGGCGTGACCTTGACCCAGGCGGTGGTGGCCAGCGTCACCGGCTTGCCCTGGTCGAAGGGCGCGGTGGCGGCCTGGCCGTCGCCCGGCAGCCGCCCGCGCATGATCAGGAAATGCACCGGCAGCCGCGGCATCTGCGCCTTGCGCACCGGCACCTGGTAGCGGCCGAAGCCGTTGGCGATGTCGACCCAGTCGTAGCGGAACTGGCCCTCCGGCTCCTCCACCACGGCCAAAGCGCGGGCGGTCTGGAACGGGCTCTCGATCACCAGCGTCGCGGTCTCGCCGGGGGCGTAGGCATCCTTGTCGGCGGTGACGGTGACGTTCTGCCCCGGCGGGCGCGACCAGGTCACCGGCGTGTCGCCGGCGGCGAACAGGTCGACCTTGACCGACTGGCTGCGGCCGATCTTATCGGCGGCCTCGACCGAGACGATGTAGACCCCGGCTTCCGGCAGGGCGAAATGCAACGCCTGCACGTCGGCGGTGGAGGTGACCTTCCGCTCCTCGATCGTCTCGTCGATCACCTGGGTGACGTATTTCGCCGAGCCCTGGCTGAAGTCGCTGGCCTGCAGCACCGAGTTCCAGTTGCGGTGGATCAGCTTCACCGTCATCTCGACGCCGGGCAGCGGCTTCCCGGCGGCGTCGACCGCCAGGATCTCCGGGTCCACCGCATCCGCCTTTGGCAGGTAGCGCGGCACCTTCAGCCCCAGGGTGAAGGGCGGCAGGGCCACCACATGCTGGGTGCTGCGGATCTGCATGTCGTCGTCGCCGGTGACCGTGGCCTCGACCACGTAGCGGCGCGGCTGGGCGGTCGGCTCGATCGTCGGATCCAGCGTGATCTGGGCCGACCCGCCGGCATCGGTCTTGCCGTCCTGCTGCAGCACGGGGGTGGAGCGGAACTCGTGCTCGCCCGAGAAGCGGGAGTCGCTGGAGAATTGGAAGCCCTCGCGCCCCGGCGGGGTCCAGCTGTAGGGGAACTGCGTCACCCGCCATTTGATCGGGCGGTCGGCCAGCAGGCCGCCGGCGAAATAGCGGGCCAGCAGCGAGACCTGGAGCTGGCTGTCGAGCGGCGCCGAATCCGGGCCGTTCAGCAGCACCTCGAAGGTCGGGAGCTTATAGGCCTCCTTCTTGAACGGCACCTGGCCGCATTCGTCGCCGTCGGGGTCGACGAAGCGGACGCTGTAATCGCCGGTGGCCTCGGTCTTCTCGTCGAAGCGCTGGTAGAAGCCGCCATTGCCGTCCAGCGTCACCGGCATCCGCCATTCCTGGTCGTCCGGGCCGTTGACCACGACCTCGCCCTTGCCATTGGCGAAGGACAGCGCGCCGCCGAGATAGGAGCGGACGAAGCCGCGGATCTCCACCGCCTCCTCCGGCCGGTAGATCGGCCGCTCGGTGAAGACATGGCACAGCATCTGCGGCCGCTCGCGCCGGGCCGCGACATCGCCGAAGCCCCAGGCCAGCCAGCTTTCGTCCGGCCTGGTCCAGTTCTCCTGCGCGTATTGCGCCGGGCCGTTCTCCGGCTCCAGCACCAGCGTGTCGGTACCCTTGGTGACGACGATGCGCCGGATCTCCGGCTCCTCGGCATAGGCGCCCTTCGGCGCCCAGGTGAAGCCGCCGTCGGGCCCGGTGACGCCGCGGGCCAGGGTGACGAATGCGTCGTCGCGCACGCCCTCCAGCCGGATCTCGGCGCCGTCGACCGGCCTAGCGCTGTTCAGCGAGGTGACGGTGAAGCGGATGCGCTGCGGCTCCTCCACCGTCGACAGGGTCAGGTCGGTCACCTGCAGCCGCAGCCAGCGCCGGTCGGCGCCGTCCACCGGCCGCAGCCCGACCAGATAGGTGCCGGGCTGGCTGGGGCCGGCGATCTTGGCCAGCAGCGGTTTGAGGTCGAGGCCGAACTTGGCCGAGACGCCGCCGCGCAGCGATGGCAGCGGCACCAACTCGGACACGGCGGGGGAGCCCAGCGCGGCGATCCGCTCCGCCATCGCGTCACGGTCGATCGCCGCCGCTTCCCCCCAGGGCTCCGGCTCGTTGCCGGACAGCGGCGGCGGCGTGTCGTCCTGGGTGGTCAGGCCTTCCGCCGGGAACGGCCAGAAGTCGCGGCCCAGCGGGTCGATGCGGTGGATGCGGATGTCGGCGCGGTCGTAGCCATGGCCGCGCAGCGGCACCATCTGCGGGCCGAAGCGCTCGCTGATGCCCTGGCCGGCATCCCAGGCCAGGGCCGGCAGGTCGGGCGGAAACACGAAGCGGACATCGGTGGCGGGGCCGGACAGGGGCCGCCCGCGAACATCCTTCAGGCTGCCGGGGTCGATGCGCAGGGTGTAGACCGTGTCCGGCAGGAACCGCCCGGTCAGGGTCAGGTCGCGGCCGTCGGGCTCCAGCGCCAGGTCGTCCACCGCCGGGGTGATGCGGAACACGTCGCGGGCGCGGACCACGTCCAGCGCCTCGGGGTCGTTCGAGAAGCGCAGCCGCAGCCGGCGCTCGCCGGTGGGCCGCGCCTCCTCGCCCTCATAGGCTGGCGGCTGGCTGCAGCGCAGCACGCCGTCCTGCAGGTCCTGCTGGAAGCTGCGGCCGCAGGACGTGTCGGTGACGGTGAAGGGCGCGGCGCTGCGCAGCCGCAGCTCGAAGATCGGGTCGTCCAGCCCGGCGGCGTCGGACAGGCGCAGCCGCAGGATCGCCATCCGCCCGTCCGGGATCGGCTGGCGCAGGGTCACGACATAGCCCTGCTGGGCGGTACGGTCCGCCCGCTCCAGCGCCTTGATGGTGAAGTCCTGCGCCGTCAGCTGCTGGCTGCCCTGGCCGTCGAAGCCGGGCAGGGGGCGCAGCTCGATGGTCAGCAGGCGCGCCAAGGCCTGGACGTCGACCGGGTCGGCGAAAGTCAGGCCGATCGTGTCGAGGTCGGCGATGCCGTCCGCCTGGTCGGCCGGGCTGGTGGCGACCGGCGTCGGCAGCAGCGGCACCAGCTCGGTGGCGTGGTCGGCGGAGGTGACGGTGACGCGGCGCAGCGGCTCCCACGGCTCGGCCGGGCGGAACTGCAGCACGCGGGGGCCCAGCCACTGCCAGGCGCCGGCCTGGTCGGGCGACAGCGTGGCGAATTTCGCGGGATCGTCCTCCGGCCCGCCGTCGCGTGGCCCGGCATCATGGTCGAAGAACACGGTGACCGGGTCCCAGCGGCGCAGGAACTTCTCCGGCACCACCTGGACGCCGTCGGCGCGCTGGATCTGGTCCATCGTCGCCGGCGGGGCCGCGGCGGTCTGCGCCAGGGCAGGAGTAGCGAGCGGGCCGGAAACCGAGGCGAGCAGGGCGAGGATGAGGGGAAGGCGGGTCATCACTTGCCTCTCGCATTCGTCGCCGGGACCAGCCCGGCCAGGTCCAGATAGCCGCGGATCACATCCTCGGGCGGCCCGCTCGGCCGCGCCTTGATGCCGACCACCGCCGGCCGCACCAGCGTGGCCGGGACGTCGGGCGGCACCTGCGCCTCGATCAGGTAGCGGCCGGGTGCCAGATGGCGCATCTGCACCACCCCGTCGCCCAAGGCCTTGCCGTCGGCATCCAGCAGCCGCACGCGGGCGCGGTCGGGCTCGGCCCGGATGCCGATGCCGATGTCGCCGTCCTTCTCGACCGTGAAGCCGAACAGGGCGGTGCCGCCGGAGGCGACGGTGACCGGATCGCCGACACCCTCGGCCAGCGGCACGATCGGCGTGGCCACCAGCTCGATCGAGCCGGAGAGCGGCCCGTCCTGCGGCGAGAACAGGTGCAGCAGCGACGCATCCTGCAGGTAGCGGTGGAACTCGGCGCCGGCCGGGAACAGCTCCGGCTCGTCGCCATCGGCGGCCAGGATCACCGGCGAGGTGGTGCGGGCGGTCAGCAGCGCGGGCTGCGGCGATGTCACCCGCAGGGTCATCGCCTCACCGGCCAGCGGCAGGATGCCGGGCAGCGGCGCCTCCTGCAGCTCCGGCTGAGGCCACGGCCCGTACTCGTTCGCCTCTATCCAGGTGGCGACCAGGCCGGCATCGTGGCGCAGCACCACCAGGCCAGGCCCGGTCAGCGGGATGCGGCGGCCGCTGGCGACATGCCCGTCGCGGCCGATCACCGTGGCCTCGGCGGCGCCGGCGACGATCAGCCGGTGGCCCGGGCCGGTGCCGGCTGGCAGCGCCAGCAGCATCGTGCCTTCGGCGCCGAAGAAGCGCTTCAGCACCCGGTCGGTGGCCAGCGCCGGGGTTGGGGAGGGGTCGGGGATCTGCGACAAGGAGACGGGGGCGGGCCTGGCGCCGGTGTTGAC
>NZ_JANX01000486.1 GCF_000767795.1 Inquilinus limosus MP06
CGGACAGCGCCGTGTCGGGCATCGGCAAGGACGGCATCACCGACTTCTCGACGGGCGACAGGATCGACCTGTCGGCGATCGATGCGGATGGCAATGCCGGCAACGGCGACACGGCGTTCACCTTCGGCACCGGCGATTTCACCCGCCACGCCGGGGAGCTGCGGGTGGTGACGGCGGGGTCGATCCAGGTGGTCTATGTCGACGTCAACGGCGACAAGGCACCCGACTTCGCCATCAACGTCACCGCCGACCACGCCCTGACGGCCAGCGACTTCGTGCTGTAGCGGCAGAATCGGGGGGCTGTGCAAGCCTCCCGGCATTCTGGGCTTCAGATATCAAGGCCCTAAAGCGCTCCGCCCGCACTGCCCAGCCGAACAGCGCCATCAGCTGTCATCGAGCGGGCGCCCCGACAGCAGACATCGAGCAAGCGGCCGTATGCGCACGCCTTCCAGCCGACCAGTTGGACCTAGTGCTCCCGAAGCGGCCGCTGTGCTCGCTCCCCCGGCGCCACCCGGCTGGCCGCTCCCGTGCGGCATGGCCGGAACGTCCGAGACGGAGCCTGCTCGTCGACAACTGCCAGAGCATTCGATCGCTTCTTCAATTCGGTCTTAGGAGCGCGGTCCCGGTCCTGGCCTGGAGTTCCTCGAATGCAAGCCCCGGCACGATGTCTCGGATTTCAAAACCCCGAGGCGTCACATCGATCACGGCGAGATTGGTGTAGATGCGCGTCACCGCGCGCGGCGCGGTCAGGGGATAGGTGCAGCGCTCGACCAGCTTCGGCCGGCCGTCTCGCGTGGTGTGCTCCATCATCACCCACAGCCGCTTCGCGCCGACGGCGAGGTCCATCGCGCCGCCGACGGCCGGCGCGGCCTCCGCCTCCGACGTCGCCCAGTTGGCGAGGTCGCCGGCCGCGGAGACCTCGTACGCCCCGAGCAGGCAAAGGTCGAGATGGCCGCCGCGGATGATGGCAAAGCTGTCCCCATGATGGACCAGCGCCGCCCCCGTGCGCATCGTCACATTCTGCTTGCCGGCATTGATCACCCAGGGATCGACGGCATCGGCCGGAGGCACCGGGCCCATCCCGATCAGCCCGTTCTCGGAATGGAAGATCACCTCGCGGTCCGGCGGCACATGGTCGGCCACCAGGGTCGGCATGCCGATGCCGAGATTGACGCACCAGCCTTCCGGGATGTCGGCGGCCACCCGTGCGGCCATGCCCGGCCGGTCCAGCGGGCGAAAGGTGGCGGATGTGATCATCGCTGCTGTCTCCGTTGGGGTCATCGCTATCACTGCCGCGGAGGATCGCCATAGGACACGTGGATCACCCGGTCCACGAACAGGCCGGGCGTGACGATCACCTCCGGGTCGAGCGACCCGAGATCGGCGACGTGCTGGGTCTGGACGATGGTCAGCCGGCCGGCCGCGGCCATGATCGGGTTGAAGTTCCGGCCGGTGCCGCGATAGGTCAGGTTGCCCCAGCGGTCGGCCCGCCAGGCTTCGACCAGCGCAACGTCGCCGTGCAGCGCCTGTTCCAGCACATAGGACCGGCCGCCGATCTCGCGCACCTCCTTCCCCTCGGCCAGCAGGGTGCCGGCCGCCGTGGCGGTGAAGAAGGCCGGGATGCCGGCGCCGGCCGCCCGGATGCGTTCCGCCAGCGTGCCCTGCGGCACGATCTCCAGCTCGATCCGCCCGGCCCGATACAGCTCGTCGAACACGCCGGAGCCGCGGGGGAAGCTGCAGACCAGCTTGCGCACACGGCCCAGCGCCATCAGTTTCGGCAACCCTTTGTCCGGCGCCCAGCCGGCGTTGTTGGCGACGACGGTCAGATCCCGCGCCCCCTGCTCGACCAGCGCGTCGATCAGGGCATAGGGGTGGCCGACGGCGCCGAAGCCGCCGACCAGCACCGTGTCGCCATCGCGGATTCCGGCCATGGCCTGCGCCATGCCGGCAACGAATTTATCGATCATCCTTCCGCTCCACACACCACCTCAGGCAGCCGCCGCCTCGGCGCCGGCCAGGGGGACGCCGAGGGCGCCGTCATAGGAAAACTCCAGCACCACATCCGACCCGATCGGCACGGCCAGGTCCGACCCGGTCGACACCTCGAACTGCAGGTCGCCGACCTGCACGCCGTAGCGGTTGGCGCTGCCGAGGAACCCGGTCATCGCCACCTTGCCCGTCACCTGGTTGCAGCGGTCCCGCCCCCCGGCGCCCGGCTGGCGCAGCGCGATCGCCTCGGGCCGGATCGACACTGCGATCGGCTGGTCGGCCGCTGCCGGATCCTGGAACAGGCACCGCACGGTCTGCCCCCCGGACAGGCGCACGGGGGCGATGCCGTTGCGGCCCACCGCCTCCTGCACCACGCCGTGGACCAGGTTGGTGGCGCCGACGAAGCCGGCGACGAAGGCGTTGCGGGGCCGAAAATAGATGTCCCGCGGCGCGCCCATCTGGACGATGCGCCCCTGGTCCATCACCGCGACCAGGTCCGACATCTCCAGCGCCTCCGTCTGGTCGTGGGTGACGTAGACGGTGGTGACGCCGACCTGCCGCTGCAGCCGCTTCAGCTCGTTGCGCATCTCGTCGCGCAGGGTGGCGTCGAGATTGCTGAGCGGCTCGTCGAGCAGCAGCAGCTTCGGCTGCCGGACGATGGCGCGGGCCAGCGCCACCCGCTGCTGCTGGCCGCCGGACAGGCGCGTCGCCGGCCGGGTCTGGAAACCGGCCAGATTGACCCGTTCCAGCGCCTCGCCCACCAGCCGCTGAATCTCCGACCGCTCGAACCGCCGGTCCTTGGCGACACGCAGGGGGAAGGCGACGTTCTCGAATACCGTCATATGCGGCCAGATCGCGTAGGACTGGAACACCATGCCGATGGTGCGGCGGTTCAACGGCACGTTGATCCGCCGGGCGGCGTCGAACAGCGCCGTGTCGCCCAGGCGGATGGTGCCGCCGTCCGGCTGCTCCAGCCCGGCGACGCAACGCAGCGTCGTGGTCTTGCCGCAGCCGCTAGGGCCGAGCAGCGTGAAGAAGGTGCCCGGGGCCAGGCTGAAGCTGGCCTCGTGCACGCCGCCGGCGATGCCGTCCAGGCCGGTGACGAAGATCTTGCCCAGGCCGCGGACGTCGAGGGCCGGCGTGGTCGATGCGGTCATGGGGTCACCTCCCGAAGGTATCGGCCGACCGGCGGCGCATGAGGACATAGAAGCACACGGCGAAGACGGTCATCAGCAGGGTCCATAACAGCCCCAGCGCCGCCAGCTCGCTGAACTGGCCGTTGCTCGCCTGCTCGAAGATCGCGGCCGACATGGTCTGCGACCGCGGCCCCGCCAGGACCAGCGGGATCGTCAGCTCCTTCGCCGCGTTCAGGAACACGAACAGCCAGCCGGCCGCCAGCGCCGGCAGCAGCAGCGGCGCCACCACCCGGCGCAGCATGGTCAGCGTGCCGGCGCCGGAGACGCTGGCCGCCTCCTCCAGCTCGCGATGGATCTGCAGCGCGCCGGAGAAGGCATAGCGCATGCCGTAGGGCATGTAGCGGTTGACGAAGGCGATGACGATGATCGCCAGAGTGCCGTAGAGCGGGATCGGCGAGCGCAGCGCCAGCTCCATCATCGACACGCCGAGCACGATGCCGGGCAGCAGCAGCGGCATGGTGGTCAGCTGGTCCAGGACCGTGGCCCCCGGCCGCCGCCGCGCCACCATCCAGCCGGCCACCAGCATCAGAGCCATGGTCACGGTGGCGGCCGCGGCGGCGATCACCAGCGTGTTGACGGTCAGCATCAGGTAGCCCTTGTCCTGCAGCACGGCCTGGTAGTTGGCCAGTGTCATGGACGGCAGCGCCGCCAGCCGGATCGAGCGGACGAAGGGCAGGAACGACACCCAGGCCAGCGCCAGCAGCGGCAGGGCCAGGACGACGAGGAAGTTGAACAGCACCAGGGCGCCGCCCAGCCACCGGCCCCAGCCGAGATCGATCGACCGCGGCCGGAAGCTCTTGCCGGTGACGGTGGCGAAGCGCTCGGCCCGCCGCGAGATCCGGCCATAGAAGTACATCAGCACCCCGATCACCGCGGTCAGCACCACCGAATAGGCGCTGGCATGGCCGATATCCGGCGGCACGGCCCGGATGCTGAAATAGATGTCCGAGGTCAGCACGTCGATGCCGCCGGGCTTGCCGATCAGCACCGGGACGTCGAACGCCTCGAGGCTGCAGACGAAGACGAACAGGGCCGTGGCCACGATCGCCGGCCGGGCCATCGGCAGCGACACCCGCCGGATCACGTCCAGCATCGTCGCCCCGCTCATCCGCGCCGCCTCCTCCATCTCGCCATTGGCGGCGCGGAAGGTGGCCGAGAGCAGCAGGAATACCAGCGGCAGCCAGGAGAAGGTCTCGACCAGCACCATCCCGGCCATCGAGTTGACCGCGAACAGGACGCCGCCGCCGCCGAGGCCGCGATAGAGGTCGTTCAGCGGCCCGGCCCGGCCCAGCAGGAACATCCAGGCCAGGATGTAGAGGATGAAAGGCATCCCCAGCGACACGATGTTGGTCAGATAGGCCAGCCCCTTGAACGGGGCGTTGGTGCGCTCGACCACCCAGGCCAGGAGCCCGCCCAGCAGCAGGGAGAACACGGTCGACAGGGCGGCGAACAGCACCGAATGCCAGGCGCTGGCGTAGAGCTTCGGGTCGGACAGCAGACGGGCGTAGTGGCCGGCCGTGAAGCCGGCATGCGACCCGTCCGGATTGGTTGTGCTGACGCTGTTCTGGATCAGGATCACGATCGGCGGCAGGACGATCGCCGCCACCACCGCGATCATCGCCAGCGACAGCAGGCCGGCCGGCCCGCGCAGCCGGGCGCCAAGCCCCGGCGCAGCCCCCATGCGCCGGGGCGGCGCCATGCCGGATGCGGCCTGGCTGGTCACTTGAACAGCCCGTCATAGATCTTCAGC
>NZ_JANX01000487.1 GCF_000767795.1 Inquilinus limosus MP06
TGGCCAGCACAGCGCCGCGGCGAAGGCGACCAGGATCAGGGCATGCAGCCAGCCCGGCAGGTCGGGCAGCAGGTCGAAGCCGGCGAGGACCAGGAAGGCGCCGAGCACGGTGGCGACGGGCCAGGCGGCGCGCCAGGCCGCCTCCCAGGCCGCAGCCAGCCATGCCAGCGCGATCTTGACGCGCGGCTCGGCCGGCTCGGTCGTCCCCGGGGCCTCCGTGGGGCTGCGGGCCACCTCTCCTCCTACGCCTCTCCGTCAGTCTACCTTGGCAAGCCAGGGCGGCAGGCTCTCCCCGGCGACCATCTCTTCAAATGTGGGCCGTTTTCTGACGATGGCAAACCGATCTTTGTCGACCAGCACCTCCGGCACCAGCGGCCGGGTGTTGTAGGTCGACGCCATCACGGCCCCGTAGGCGCCGGCGCCGGTGAAGGCGACGAGGTCCCCGGCGGCCAGCGGCGGCAGCAAGCGGCCCTTGGCGAAGGTGTCGCTGCTCTCGCAGACCGGGCCGACCACGTCGAATTCGGCCTCGGCCGCGCCCTCCGCCGGCTGGCGCAGCGGCACGATGCCGTGCCAGGCTTCGTACATCGCCGGCCGGATCAGGTCGTTCATCGCCGCGTCGAGGATGACGAAGTTGCGCGTCCGCCCCGGCTTGATGAAGATCACCCGCGACAATAGGACGCCGGCATCGCCGCAGATCGACCGCCCCGGCTCGCACATCAGATGGCAGCCGAGATCGCCCACCGTCTCGCGCACGATGCGGGCATAGTCGGCCAGCGCCGGCGCCGGATCGCCCTTGTAGGAGATGCCGATGCCGCCGCCGAGGTCCAGCCGCTCGACCACATGGCCGGCGGCGCGCAGCTCGCGCACCAGCTCGGCCAGCCGGCGATAGGCGTCGCGATAGGGCGACAGGTCGAGCAGCTGGCTGCCGATATGGGCGGCGATGCCGACCGGGCGCACGCCCGGCAGGGCCCGCGCCCGCGCATAGGCCTCGGCCGCGTCCTCGAGCTCGATGCCGAACTTGTCGCCCTTGCGGCCGGTCGAGATCTTGGTGTGGGTCTTGGCGTCGACATCCGGATTCACCCGGAAAGCCACGACCGCATCGCGCCGCACCCGCACCGCCACCTGCGACAGCAGCTCGAGCTCCTGCAGCGATTCGACATTGATCTGGTGGATGCCGGCCAGCAGCGCCGCCTCCAGATCCTCCGCGGTCTTGCCGACGCCGGAGAAGACGATGCGCCCGGGCGGGCAGCCGGCGGCCAGGGCCCGCTTCATCTCGCCGGTCGACACCACGTCGATGCCGGCGCCCTGCTGCACCAGCGTGCGCAGCACCGCGAGGTTCGAGTTGGCCTTGGCGGCGAAGCAGACATCGATCGGCAGCCCGGCCAGCGCGTCGACATAGGCGCGGTAATTCGCGACCAGCGCCGCCGAGGAATAGACATAGGCCGGCGTGCCGACCTGCGCCGCCACGGCGGCGAGGTCGACATCCTCCGCGAAGAGGGAGCCGTTCTTGTAGGCAAAAGCGGTCATGAGCTCGGATAGCTCCGCGGATAGGCCGAGGTCTTGGGATCGGGCGGGCTGACCGAGGCCGCCTTCTTGCCGCAGGCGACAAGTCCGAACGCCAGGGTTACGGCGAGGAGGATACGCAGAATCACAGGAAACGCTCCTTTGCGGCCTGGACGGCCTCGCGCACCCGGTCGGGCGCGGTGCCGCCATAGCTCTTCCGGCTGGCGACCGAGGCCTCGGCGGTCAGCACGGCGTAGACGGCGTCGGTGATGCCGGGATGGACCGCCTGCATCTCGGCCAGCGGCAGCTCGGACAGGCGGCAGCCCTTATCCTCGGCCAGCTTCACCAGATGGCCGGTGATGTGGTGCGCCTCGCGGAACGGCACGCCGAGCTGCCGCACCAGCCAGTCGGCCAGGTCGGTCGCGGTCGGGAAGCCGGCCTCGGTGGCCCGGCGCATCGCCTCGGCATTGACGGTCCAGCTCTCGACCATGCCGGTCATGGCCGCCAGGCACAGCATCAGCGTGTCGTCGGCGTCGAAGACCGGCTCCTTATCCTCCTGCATGTCCTTCTGGTAGGTCAGGGGCAGGCCCTTCATCACGGTCAGCAGGGCGCCGAGGCCGCCGAACACCCGGCCGGTCTTGCCGCGCACCAGCTCCGCCGCGTCGGGGTTGCGCTTCTGCGGCATGATCGAGGAGCCGGTGGAGAAGCCGTCGGACAGGCGCACGAAGCGGAACTGCGGCGTCGACCAGAACACGATCTCCTCCGCCAGCCGCGACAGGTGCATGGCGCAGATGCCGGCGGTGGCGAGATAGTCGAGCGCGAAGTCGCGGTCGGAGACGCTGTCGAGCGAATTGGCGGTCGGCCGGTCGAAGCCCAGCGCCTTGGCGGTCGCATGCCGGTCGATCGGATAGGGTGTGCCGGCCAAAGCGGCGGCGCCGAGCGGGCATTCATTGGCCCGGGCCCGGGCATCGGCGACGCGGCTGCGGTCGCGGCCCAGCATCTCGACATAGGCCAGCAGGTGATGGCCGAAGGTGACCGGCTGCGCCACCTGCAGATGGGTGAAGCCCGGCAGGATGGTGTCGACATGCTGCTCGGCCTGGGCGATCAGCGCCGCCTGCAGCGCCTGCAGCCCCTGCTCCAGCCGGTCGAAGGCGTCGCGCACCCACAGGCGGAAATCGGTCGCCACCTGGTCGTTGCGGCTGCGCGCCGTGTGCAGGCGGCCTGCGGCCGGGCCGATGATCTCGGTCAGCCGAGATTCCACGTTGAAATGGATGTCCTCGAGCGCGGTCTTGAACTCGAACCGGCCCTCGGCGATCTCGCCGGCGATCTGCTCCAGGCCGCGGTCGATCGCGGCGGCGTCCTCGGCGGACACGATGCCCTGCGCGGCGAGCATTGCGACATGAGCGCGCGATCCGGCGATATCCTGCGCCCAGAGCTTGCGGTCGAAGCCGATCGAGGCGTTGATCCGCTCCATGATCGCGGCCGGCCCGCCGGCGAAGCGGCCGCCCCACATCGGATTGGTGCCTTTATCGGGCACGACGGGGGTGGCAGGCTGGGTCGGATCGGACATGGGGTGCGGACCGGATGAGGAAGAGAGCAACGATCGCCGCGGGCGTGGCCGTCCTGGTGCTGCTGGCGGCGGGCGCGGCCTGGTGGACGCACTGGACACCCTGGGGAACCCCGGGGGATCGGCCGCCTTTGGGCGGCACCGTCGCCAGCTTCGTCCTGGCCGACCGGCCTGAGCCGGCCCCGGAGATTACCTTCTCCGACGCCGCGGGCAACACCCTTCGTCTCGCCGACTTCAAGGGCAAGGTCGTGCTGCTCAACCTGTGGGCGACCTGGTGCGCCCCCTGCGTCAAGGAGATGCCGGCGCTGGACCGGCTGCAGGCGAAGCTGGGCGGCGCCGACTTCACCGTGCTGGCGCTGTCGATCGACCGCGAGGGGCTGGCCAAGGTGCAACCCTTCTTCGACGCCCACAGGATCGCGGCGTTGCCGGCCTATCTCGACCCCGGCGGCCGGTCTCCGGCGCTGTTCACCGCCCGCGGCCTGCCGACGACGCTGCTGATCGACCGCGACGGCACCGTGGTCGGCCGGCAGGAGGGCGCGGCCGAATGGGACGACGACAGCTCGATCGCGCTGCTGCGCTTCTACCTCGATCGCGGGAAGGCCGGGTCGGCCTGAGGGCTGCGGCTAGCCGGTTCGAGACTGCGCTGGTGTGAGTCGGCTGGCGGCGGCTTCGAGAACCGGAGCGCAGCGCACATCTGGTGCGTGAGCACCGGAAGCGCAGAAGCCGCCGCCAGACGGCCGCACCAGTAGCAGTATCGGACGTGCGCTCAGAGGGGCTGGGAACCCATATAGAAGCCGACCAGCAGGAGAACGCCGTAAACCCAGATGATGGTGCGGAGCAACATGGTCCTTTCCTCGGGCTCTCGGCCCGGGGAAAGATCTACGCCGCCTCGCGTGAATCAGATGTGACGGCGGTCACGGGGCAATTTCACGCTGTCCTGGTGGCTCGCGGTCATTCCATATGATATACAAGTGGCAACGTATATCATGGTGATGCCATGCGCGTGGCGAAATGGGGCAACAGCCTGGCGGTGCGGCTGCCTTCGACCGTCGTCGAGGCGCTGGACCTGAAGGAGGGCGACGAGATCGAAATCCGCATCGCGGCCGATCGCGCCTTCCTGGTCGAGCGCGACCGCAGCCGGGAGCAGGCGCTGGACCGGCTGCGCCAGATGCGGCGGCCATTGCCCCCCGGCTTCCGCTTCGACCGCGACGAAGCGAATGAGCGCTGAGGCGTTCCTCGACACCAACATCCTGCTTTACGCCATCGCCCGCGACGATCCGCGGGCCGCGGCCGCCGAGGCGCTGCTGGCGGCCGGCGGCGTGATCAGCGTGCAGGTATTGAACGAGTTCGCGGCGGTCGCACGCCGCAAACTCGGCCTGTCCTGGGATGAGATCGCCGAAGCGCTGTCGGCCGTCCGGGCCCTCTGCGAGCCGGTGGAGCCGGTCACGGTCGAGATCCATGAGGCAGCGCTGCGGATCGCGGACCGCTACGGCTATCACATCTATGACGCATCGATCGTCGCCACGGCACTCCGGGCACAGTGTCGGATTCTCTATTCCGAGGACATGCAGGGCGGTCAGGCGATCGAGGGCCTGACGATCCGGAATCCTTTTGGTAGTGAGATGTCATGACCATCCGCCCCCGCCGCTCGCTGCTCTATGTTCCCGGCTCGAACCCGCGCGCGCTGGACAAGGCCCGCACGCTGGACGCCGACGGGCTGATCCTGGACCTGGAGGACGCGGTGGCGCCGGACGCCAAGGTCGCGGCGCGGGAGCGGGTCGTGGCCGCCGTCAGCGCCGGCGGCTGGGGGCCGCGCGAGGTGCTGGTGCGCGCCAATGCCGCCGACACGCCCT
>NZ_JANX01000488.1 GCF_000767795.1 Inquilinus limosus MP06
GCGCCGCGGGCTCGGATCGTCGGCGTGGTGGCGCGCGGGGCGCCGGCCATGGCGCAATCCTTCGCCGCCGGCCGCGCCATCGACACGCCGGACACCGACACCATCGCCGACGGCATGGCGATCGCCCGGCCGGTGCCCTCGGCCGTGGCCCAGCTGCGCGCCTGCGTCGACGAGATCCTGCTGGTCGATGACGGCGCCATCCTCGACGCGGCGCGGCTGCTGCTGCGCGGCGCCGGGGTGGCGGCCGAGCCCTCCGCCGCCGCCGGCCTGGCCGCGGTGCTGACGAATCGGGAGCGCTTCGCCGGCCGGCGGGTGGCGACGGTGATCACCGGCAGCAACTTCAGCGAGGCTTTCCAGGCCCGGTTGTTTGAGCCCGCCGGCAAGGCCTGAACCACCCCCTCACCCGAAATAGCCGGGGCGATTTCGACCTCTCCCCAAGGAGAGGTGAAGTTTCCTCTCCTTGGGGAGAGGGAGGGGCCCGCCGCGTTGGCGGCGGGAGGGTGAGGGGGAGCGCCAGCGCATCCGGAGCAGAACAGGCCTGCCGGGCTCGCGACATTTGAGCGCTAGGCGGCGCATCACTCGCGCGGCATGATCCGCGCCATGTTGCGCCGCCTCGACCTCCTCTCCTGGCTCACGGCCGCCCTGGGCGTCGTCGTGCTGGGCACCGTCCTCGCCTCGCAGTATCTCGGCGGGCTGCAGCCCTGCGAGCTGTGCCTGTACCAGCGCTGGCCCTGGGGCGCGGCGATCGTGCTCGGCCTGCTGGCGGCGGTGATCCGCCCGGCGCGGCGGGCCCTGGTGCTGTTGGCCGGGCTGGTGATCCTGCTCGGCGGCCTGCTGGCGGCCTATCACGCCGGGGTCGAGTACGGCTGGTTCCCGGGCTTCACCGCCTGCACCAGCGCCATCTCCGCCGGCGGCAGCGTCGCGGCGCTGCGCGACCAGCTGCTGAACGCGCCGGTGGTGCGCTGCGACGTGCCGGGCTTCGTCCTGTTCGGGATCTCGATGGCGGGGTATAACGCCATCCTGTCGGTGATCGCGGGCCTGGTCCTGCTGGTCGCCGGCCTGCGTTCAGGCAGCACGAGGGCCGCATGACCGTCTCCCGCCGCCGCGCCCTGCCGGGCGACCTCCCCCGGCGCGAGCGGATCGCCCGGATGATCCGGGTCGACCATGCCGGGGAATACGGCGCCAAGCGGATCTATGAAGGCCAGCTCGCCGTGCTCGGCCGCGGCCCCAAGGGCCCGGTGATCGAGCACATGGCCGAGCAGGAGCGCGCGCATCTCGACACCTTCGACCGGATGGTGGCGGAGCGCGGCGTGCGCCCGACGCTGCTGCACCCCCTCTGGCATGTCGGCGCCTTCGCCATGGGCGCGGCCACGGCGCTGCTGGGCGACCGCGCGGCCATGGCCTGCACGGTGGCGGTCGAGGAGGTGATCGACGATCACTACGCCCGCCAGGCCGAGGCGCTGGGCGGGGACGAGCCGGAGCTGAAGGCGGTGATCGAGCGCTTCCGGGCGGAGGAGCTGGAGCATCGCGACATCGGCCTCGAGCACGAGGCCGAGCAGGCGCCGGGCTACCGCCTGCTGTCCGGCGCGGTGAAGGCGGCGACGCGCACCGCGATCTGGCTGTCCGAACGGGTCTGACCATGCGGCTCTCCGCTTTCGTCGTGGCCGCGGGGGCCATGCTGGCCGCCTCCGGCGCCCGGGCCGAGGATGTCGGCTGCGTCAACACCGCCTTCAAGCTGATCGGCCCGGACCACAAGGTCTGCGTCGAGGCCTTCACCGACCCCGACATCCCGGGCGTCGCCTGCTATCTCAGCCAGGCCCGCACCGGCGGCGTCTCCGGCTGGCTCGGCCTGGCCGAGGACCCGTCGCGCTTCGCCCTGGCTTGCCGCCAGGTCGGCCCGATCACCCTGCCGGACCGCATCGACCGGCAGAAGGAGGTGTTCGACAGCTCGACCTCGATCCTGTTCAAGGAGACGCAGGTGGTGCGGATGTACGACCGGCCGCGCAACACGCTGGTCTACCTGTCCTACTCGACCAAGCTGGTCGACGGCTCGCCGATGAACAGCGTCGCGGCGGTGCCCGTCATGCCTTGGGGGCAATAGATCTGTTGGGTTCGCGGCCGCGAACCCAACCTACTCGAGCTGGCCTGACCGCGTAGGTTGGGTTCGCCGGAGGCGAATCCAACGGATCAGTGTTCCAGCTCGGTGTCCCAGTACAGGAAGTCGCGCCAGCTCTGGTGCAGAAAATTGGGCGGAAACGCCCGCCCATTCTCCTGCAGCTCATAGGTCGTGGGCTGTTGCGGCGGCGTCAAAGGGTGCATGCCGCAATGGTCCGGCATCTGGTGCCCCTTGCGCAGGTTGCAGACCGAGCAGGCCGCGACCACGTTGGTCCAGCTGGTGCGCCCGCCGCGGGCCCGCGGCACCACATGGTCGAAGGTCAGCTCCTGCGACGGGAAGCGCTCGCCGCAATACTGGCAGCTGAACCGGTCGCGCAGGAACACGTTGAACCGGGTGAAGGCCGGGCGTCGCGCCGAGGGGATGTACTCCTTCAGCGAGATCACGCTGGGCAGCCGCATCTCGAAGGACGGGCTGCGCACCACCCGGTCGTATTCGGCGATGATGTTCACGCGGTCGAGGAAGACCGCCTTGATCGCTTCGTACCAGGGCCACAGGGACAGCGGGAAGTAGCTCAACGGACGGAAGTCGGCGTTGAGGACGAGAGCCGGGCAACTGTCGGGTGGGGGAGACACCATCCCACTCCTTCGCCATCACTCGTATTCCCGCGGGCGGTGCCGCGAATGCGCCATGGATAACCGCAGAAAGGCGCTTGACGCAATATCCTGCGCCCAAAGGGCAGGAAATGTCACGATCTCGTCACGCCGCTCCGCCGATCGCCTGGGGCAGGTGCCGGCGCAGCATGTCCAGGCCGGCGACCAGCCCCTCCGGATCGATGCCGTGGCCGAGGCCGGGGCGGGCCAGGGTCTCGACCTCCACCCCGGCGCCACGCAGCGCCTGCGATGCCGCGGCCATGGCGGCGAACGGCACCACCCCGTCATCCTCGCCATGCACCAGCAGCACGGGCGGGCGCGACACGATGTGCTGCGCCAGGGTCTGGGCGCCCAGCAGCGCGCCGGAATAGCCGACCACCGCGGCGCAGGGCCGCGGCCGGCGCAGCGCGGTGTAGAGCGAGGTCATGGTGCCCTGGCTGAAGCCGACCAGCGCCAGGTCGGCATCGGTCAGGCCGCGCTCGGCCAGCGCCTGGTCCAGGAAGCCGTTGACGATCGGCGCCGCGGCCTGCAGCCCGGCCTCCATCACCGCGGGCGTCCGGTCCTGCAGGCTGAACCATTGCCGGCCGAACGGGGCCATGTCGCAGGGTTCGGGCCCGTCCGGCGCCAGGAACTCGGCCTCGGGCAGATAACGGGCCCAGTGCGGCGCCAGCCCGATCAGGTCCTGCCCGTCGGCGCCGACGCCGTGCAGCAGGACGATCAGGGCCTTGGGCGCGCGGCCGCTGGCCGGGGCGAGGCGGGGGCCGAAGAGGGGCGTGGTCGTATCCATGCGCCATCTGTCCCGAGCGGCCCCCGGCCTGTCAACCGGCGCGGTGTCGCCGCCATCTGGACTCATCGAAAGGGGGGCTCTGGACCCATCGGAAGCCCATCTGGCACCAACGGTCCCCCCGATCTGGACCTATCGGGTTATGCGGCGCCGCTGCAAAGTCCAGCCGTTCCAGAAACGCGGCGCCAGCCCCGGCCTGACCGGGGCGGCAGCATCGGGGAGGCGATCATGGCGGTGGTCGAGGGAACGGACGGCATCGGGACGGGGCCTGGGGCGGACGCCATGGCGCCGGCGCGCCGACGCGAGCGGACGGCGCGCCTGGCCGTTCTGGCGGTGATCCCGACCCTGGCGGTCACCGCCTGGTCGGTGCTGGAGTCGAACTCCCTGGCGCTGGCCGCCGACCTGCTGCTGACCGTGCTGGACACCGCCTGCGTGCTGGTGGCCTGGATCGTGGCGCGGCGGGCGCTGGCCGAGCGGCCGGCGGGGCTGGACTACGGCACCGGCAAGCTGGAGAGCCTGGCCAGCGCCGTGGTCGGTGTGTTCATGGTCGCCTCGCTGTGCCTCGTTGTCACCCTGGCGGGGCTGCGGCTGTCGCAGGGCGGCGCCACGGTCGCCGGCAGCGGCATCTTCGCCGGGCTCGCCATCAACCTGGTCTACGGCCTGGTCAACGGCGCCATCCTGATGCGCTATCGGGTGCAGCGGCGGCACGACCCCTCGCCGCTGGTGCAGTCGCAGATCCGCCTGTTCATCGACAAGGTGACCTCGAACCTGCTGATGGCGGCTGCCCTGGGCAGCGCCGTGCTGTTCCGCGACACCGCGGCCGGCCCGTATATCGACGTGGTCGCCAGCCTGCTGGTGGCGCTATCCATGGCCTTCTGGGCGGTGCAGATCATCCGCAGCAGCATCGGCGAGCTGATCGACGCCGCCTGCGGCGAGGATGTGCGCCGGCCCCTGGCGGCCGCGCTGGCGCGCTGCGCCGGCGGCTTCGGCAATCCCGGCGCCATCCGCACCCGCCGGGCGGGCGGGGTGGTCTATGTCGAGATCGAGCTGGGCTGCGCGCCGGAGGTGCCGGTGGCCGCGATCGAGCGGCTGCGGACCGAGCTGCTGGCCGTGCTGCGGCCGCTGATCCCGGCCCTGTCCCTCGCCATCCTGCCGCGGCCCCTGACGGCGCCCGCCGCACCGCGCCTGATGGCGGTGGCCGCCTGACGCTGTCTCGGCCTTGACGCGGCGGTGGGGACGCCCCTCTGTTGCCGCATGACCGTCGTCACCCGCTTCGCCCCCAGCCCGACCGGCTTCCTGCATCTCGGCCACGCCCATTCGGCCCTGGCCGGCTGGCGCCGGGCGCGCGGGGCGGGCGGCTGCTTCCTGCTGC
>NZ_JANX01000489.1 GCF_000767795.1 Inquilinus limosus MP06
GTGGCGGCCGCGACGGCGGCGCGCCGGGCCTGCGGCCGGAATACCACCCGGACTACTATGCCGCCTTCCTGCTCGACCCCGACGGCAACCGGGTCGAGGCGGTGTGCCACCGGGCGGGGTGAGCCGGCGAGAGACCCGGATGCCGATGCGAAAAGGGGCGGCGGGAAACCCGCCGCCCCCAATGGTCCGCGCCGGCCGTTCAGGTATGGGCCCAGGAGATCGAGACGATCCCCGACGTGTCCTGGAACCGATCGCTGTGCAGCCCGGGTGAGGAGCTGGTCAGGCTCAGCGTGTGCTTCTGGCCGGCCTGGGTCAGGATGGTCAGCGACAGGCTGCCCGACCCCGCCCCTTTCGGTCCCTGGCCATAGGCGTAGAAGACCGAATTGATAATGCCGTTGTTCTGCTGATAGGTGATCCACTGCACATTCGCGCCGTCCGGCCCGACGATGCAGCCGCTGAGATCGGTGCTGCCGTTGATCGCCAGCTGGCTGCCCTGATACAGCGGGTTGGACGGGTCGCTGATCGAGGCGGCATAGTTGCCGCAGGCGTTGCCGCCGGGCCAGTTCACCACCGGCAGGCTGTCCGGCTGAGCGTCCACCAAAGTATCGGCCATGACATACTCCTATATGAAATAAATACAGAAAACATTTTCATGTAGAATTTGCGTTCGAGCGGCGCAATTTATTTTGTTTAATTCAAAATAAACAAGAATCCGATCAAATCGGATTGCGCTTCGACACGCCCCCTACAACCCTACCACTCCCGGCGGGGCCAGGGACAGGCGGCGGGCGGCGGCGAGCAGGGTGTCGAGCAGCGCGCCGTGTCGCTCCGCCGGCGTGTCCAACGGCGTCACCAGACACAGGGTCGCCACCGCCCGCCCGTCGCGGTCCACCACCGGTGCCGCCAGGCAGCGGGTGAAGCGGTCGACCAGCTCCTGCGTTACGGCATAACCGCGCGCCTGCGCCGCCCCGGTCTCGGCGACGAAGGCGGCCGGATCGATCCGCTCGCCGGACGGCAGGGTGAAATCCTCCTCCGGGATGAAGCCGGCGATGCCGGCGGCGTCGAGATGCGCCACCAGCAGGCGGCCGGACGCGGTCCAGGGGATCGGCAGCCGGATCCCGACCTCCGAGGTGATGCGGAAGGTGCGGCGCCCCGGCTCGTTCAGCATCACCACGTATTTGTCGCCGTCGAGCATGCAGAACTGCGCCGTCTCGCCGGTCTCGGTGGCCAGCCCCAGCACCTCGCGCCGGGCCCGGCTCAGCAGGTCGACGCCGGCGACATAGGTCTGGGCGTAGTAGTGCACGGCGCGGCCGAAGAACACCGCCCCGCCCTCCCCAGCCGGCTCCAGGATCCCGGCCGTGGTCAGCCGGCCGACGATCTCGTACAGGGTCGAGCGCGGCGCGCCGATCGCCTTGGCCAGCTCGCCCATCCGCACCGGCGCCCGCCGCGCCTGCAGATGCTCCAGGATCGCCACCGCCCGGTCGATCCCCCGCTCCCGGTTGGTCACCCCTGCCATGGCCGCTGCCCCTTCGCTGCGTTCGATTGCATTCGTCCCAAGCCGAGCCTATCGTATCGCTTGTCCGACATACAAGACCATTGTCCGATATACCGGACAAAGAACATGGAGGCTGAGATGCGCATCGTGACCCGGACGCTGCTTTCGGTCAGCGCCGCCGCCCTGCTGCTGGGCACCGCCGGCGGCGCCTTGGCGGCCGACAAGCTTCAGGAGGTGCTGAGCCGCGGCAAGCTGATCGTCGGCACCGGCAGCACCAACCCGCCCTGGCATTTCAAGACCGAGCAGGGCGACCTCGCCGGCTTCGACATCGACATGGCGAAGATCATCGCCAAGGGCCTGTTCAACGACCCGAGCAAGGTCGAGTTCGTGGTCCAGTCCTCCGACGCCCGCATCCCGAACCTGACCACCGACAAGGTCGACATCACCTGCCAGTTCATCACCGTCACGGCCGCTCGGGCGCAGCAGGTGAACTTCACCATCCCCTATTATCGCGAGGGCGTCGGCCTGCTGCTGCTGAAGGACGGCCGGTACAAGAGCTATGACGAGCTGAAGGCCGCCGGCAGCGGCGTCACCGTCGCGGTGCTGCAGAACGTCTATGCCGAGGACATGGTGCACGCGGCGCTGCCGCAGGCGGCGGTCGACCAGTATGAGAGCACCGACCTGATGTATGAGGCGCTGAACTCCGGCCGCGCCGACGCCGCCGCCACCGACATGTCGTCGCTGCGCTGGTTCATGAAGCAGAACCCGGACCGCTATGTCGACGCCGGCTATGGCTGGAACCCGCAGACCTACGCCTGCGCCGTGAAGAAGGGCGACCAGGACTGGCTGAACTTCGTCAACACCGCGCTGCACGAGGCGATGACCGGGGTCGAGTTCGACACCTACGCCGCCTCCTTCGAGCAGTGGTTCGGCCAGCGCCCGCCGGCCCCGGCGATCGGCTTCCCGACCGAGATGCGGTGAGGTCTTCCGCAAAGCCTTCCTCGTCATTCCCGCGAAAGCGGGAATCTCGTCCCGCTTCTGTGGCGAAGAGATCCCCGCTTTCGCGGGGATGACGGGGTTGGGGGCGGATGACGGATCGAGACCGTCTGTGCGACCGGCAGAGGACACAGGGTGAACTACCAGTTCAATTTCGGCGCGGTCTGGGCCAGCCGCGACCTGCTGCTGAGCGGCCTGGCGCTCGGGCTCGGCCTTGCCGCGGTATCGATCCTGATCGGCTGCGTCATCGGCTTGGTCGGCGCCTTCGCCGCCACCTCGCGCAGCCGGGCCGCACGCGGCATCGCCTCGGCCTATGTCACCTTCTTCCGCAACCTGCCGATCCTGGTGATCCTGCTGTTCGTGTTCTTCGCCCTGCCGCGGGCGGGGATCCGCCTCGACAAGATCGACAGCTTCGTCGCCTCGCTCTCGGTCTATGCCGGCGCCTATCTGGTCGAGGTGTTCCGCGCTGGCATCCAGTCGGTGCCGAAGGGCGTGATCGAGGCCGGCACCGCGCTCGGCCTGCGGCCGATGCAGATCCGCCGGCTGCTGGTGGCGCCTCTGATGCTGCGCAACATCCTGCCGGCGCTGGGCAGCAACTTCATCTCGCTGTTCAAGGACACGTCGCTCGCCGCCGCCATCGCGGTGCCGGAGCTGACCTTCTACGCCCGCAAGGTCAACACCGAGAGCTTCCGCGTGATCGAGACCTGGATGGTCACCAGCCTGCTCTATGTCGCCACCTGCACCGTCATCGCCCTGCTGCTGCGCCGGCTCGAGGCGCGGCTGCGCCTGCCCGGAGCCCGCTGATGGACGCCTTCCTGCAGCAGATCTGGGTGGCGCGCTGGGCCTTGCTCGAAGGCGCCTGGCTGACGGTGCAGATCTCGGTCGTGTCGATCGTCGCCGGCACCATCTTCGGCGTGCTGGTCGGCCTGGTGTTGACCTATGGCGGCCGCGCACTGCGTTGGCCGGCGCGCCTGTATGTCGACTTCATCCGCGGCACGCCGGTGCTGGTGCTGGTGCTGGCCGCCTTCTACGTCCTCTCCGTCATCGGCATCCAGCTGACCGCGGTGCAGGCCGGCATCTTCGCGCTCGCCGTGTTCTGCAGCTCGCATGTCGGCGAGATCGTGCGCGGCGCGCTGCAGGCGATCCCGCCGGGCCAGACCGAGGCGGCGAAGTCGCTGGGCCTCACCTTCCGCCAGACCATCCGGCTGGTGCTGCTGCCGCAGGCTCTGCGCCAGATCCTGCCGAGCTGGGTCAACACCGGCACCGAGATGGTCAAGGCCTCGACCCTCCTGTCGGTGATCGGCGTCACCGAGCTGCTGCTGGCCACCAAGGAGGTGATCAGCCGCAACTACATGAGCCTGCAGTTCTATCTGCTGGCCGCAGCCATCTATTTCATCGTCAACTTCGCCATCGAGCGCCTGGGTAAGGCCTTGGGCCGCCGCGCCGCCCTGCGCTGACGCCGCGGGCGGGGCCGCCCCGCCCGCCCAAGGCTCCGGCCGCAATTGCCTCAAATAAATATTATGGATTTATGCGGAACGGAGCCGATCTTCGATCCCGATCATTTGCTTTAATTGCACCGGATGGGAAAATGAGATTTCATTCGACAGAATCCACTCCCTATCCTTTGCGGATCGAGTCTATATAGACTTCGAATCGGTCGCGAAATCATTTACGAATTACCGAAAGCTTTAAGAGTCGTTCGGCTCCATGGATTTCCGCGGCTGTCGGCGGCCCCGCCCGGGGCGGGCTGCGCCTTTCAACCATCCTGTGTGACGGCACAATTGGGGGAAGCATGAGCAACGGTCCAGACGTCATCATCGGCACGCCCGGCGACGACACCATCGATGCCGGCAACGGCAACGATATCGTGAGTGGCGGCGGCGGCAACGACACCATCGACGGCGGCGGCGGCTTCGACGTCATCACCGGCGGCGCCGGCGACGACATCATCGACGGCAGCGAAGGCTTCGACGTCATCGATGGCGGCGACGACGACGACTGGATGCGCGGTGGCACGGGCGACGACGTCCTCAGCGGCGGCACCGGCCGCGACAAGATCGCCGGCGGCGACGGCAACGACGTCATCGACGGCGGCGCCGGCAACGACCTGCTGCGCGGCGGCGCCGGGGCCGACATCCTCAGCGGCGGCGACGGCATCGATATCGCCAGCTATGCCGAGAGCCATGCAGCGGTCTCGATCAACCTGGCGACGCATGTGAACCATGGCGGCAGCGCCGAGGGCGATGTCATCAGCAGCGACATCGAGACGATCCACGGCAGCCGCTTCGGCGACACGCTGACCGGCGATGCCGGCGACAACATCCTGCGCGGCCTGGACGGCGACGATGCGCTGACCGGAGGCGCCGGGGCCGACCGCCTGGTCGGCGGCGGCGGCGCCGACCG
>NZ_JANX01000490.1 GCF_000767795.1 Inquilinus limosus MP06
GTATCGGACCAGTCGAGCATGGTCATGGGCGTGGTCTTTCTCGGCTCACCGCGATGGGGGAAGGACGAGGAACGCGGACCGTGCGCGGAAGGCGGACATGGCGGCGAATCTCGACCGGGTTCGGGGTCGGGGACCATACAAGATATGGGGCGCCGACAGCAAGGCGTCGCGCTAGGTGTTGTGGCCGACGGTCCGTTAACCGGAGATCGGACGGTTCTCCGGCCGATCCGCATCGGATGCCGGCCCTTCGGCCCGCGAATTCTTGTACCGTCCCGCCCGGGCCCGGCCGGAATCTGCCGTTGGGATCGTTGTCGGGCTTCCGACCAGTGGGTTGCAAAGGAAAAGTAAGTCATATCGACCGACGCACAGACTCACCGAAGGGTGCATCCCGCGCATCCAACGGTTTTGATGATAATTTCGGATAATCTCCTGCATAGATTTGCGACCACCCCGGCAATATCTGCCCTCCCCTGGCGGGAATGTCTGTGTGCGCACCAACGAAACCTGCCGAAACAACCGGAAGTGAGAGCTTTTTTGATTGCGGCGGCCGCTACATTGCCGAAGGATGACGGCCAGAGGTACGCAGAACAGTCGAGCTTTTGAATCGCGCGTCGCCTCCGGTCCGGGGGCGGAAAAGCCAGGATGTGCGCCGTGACGATCGGTGCCCGTCAAGTAATGGTTGCGCGGTTGGACCGGCGAAGCAGCATGTTTCCCCGGCCCGATGTCTCGGCGGATGGCGGACCGCAAACAGGGGGACATCGATAACCATGAGCATCCTTTTCCCGTCGGGATATCCGCGGCGCCTTATACTGGTGCCCACATCCCTCCCGACTGGCGATGCGTCATCCCTGCCGCAACCAAGGCTGCGCCGGGGTCGATGTCCATAGGTGAAATGCCGGATGCGATGCGGATGCGCTGAGCGCAAGCGGCGGACGAAATCCGCCGCCGGCAACCGACGAAACCTGACCCACACGCGCTGAGATCACGATCGGAGCTGCCGCCGCATCCGCGGGCGGGGATTCGGCCCGTTGCCGGATGCGTGCAGCCCGACGGCTCCAGCCGGGACCAACATTGATAGGGGGAACAGATGTGCATCCTGTGCCAGATGGGCTACCAGCAGGAGCATTCGACTCCGGTTGGAGGCGCGGACGCGGCCGCCGGGACCTTCACGATCAGCCAGGACGATCTCGATCACTGGCAGAACATCGACCAGACGCCGGACAATCCGTTTAACAAGGACACCAACTACGAGACCTTCCTCGACTATCTCGGGGCCCTGCAGCGCCCGCTGACGCCCGAGATGGCCCAGGAACCGATCGTGGTGAACCTGTTCGGGCTCAACGCCCATCCGAACTACAAGGAAGCCGCCATCGGCGCGCTGCAGATGTGGTCGTCGGTGACGCCGCTGCAGTTCACCATCGTCGACGACCGGGCCTACAACGCCAGCACCGACTACCTCCGCGTCGTCAGCCCCGAGGTCGGCCAGCCCAATGACGGCAGCGCCTTCTCCTCCGGCCGCCTGGTCAATGTCGGCCAGCGCTTCCACGACACCGAGCCGGACAAGACCGAGGTCGGCGGCTACATCTTCAACACCTTCATCCACGAGTTCGGCCATGAATGGGGCCTGAACCATCCGGGCTTCTACAATTACGGCGGCCCCGGCGGCCCGCAGATCACCTATTACAACGATGCCAAATGGGTCTACGACAACCAGCAATATTCGGTGATGTCGTATTTCGACAATATCGACATCGGCGGGACCACGGCCTGGACCAACACCACCCCCGGCATCGCCGATATCGAGGCGGTGATCCGGCACTACTTCTCCACCGTGACCGACGGCGTCCGCACCTACCAGGACATCCAGCTCAACACCGGTGACGACGTCTACGGCTTCGGCAGCGCCAGGCTCGGCTACACGCTGACGGCGACCGGCGCGACCCATGACATCGGCTTCGTGATCCACGACACCGGCGGCCACGACACGGTCGATTTTTCCGGGTCGACCACCAGCACCATCCTGGACCTGCGCGAGGGCCGCTTCTCCAGCGTCAACGGCCACACCAACAACGTCGCCATCTTCGACGGCCACAACGCCGACGCGACCGAGTACTATATCGAGAAGGGCGTCGGCAGCGACTTCCTCGACATCATCATCGGCAATGACGGCGAGAACGAGCTGCTGGGCAATGGCGGAGACGACCGCATCGACGGCGGCAACGGCGCCGACGAGATCCATGGCGGCGCCGGCAACGACATCATCGTCGGCGGCGCCGACACCAATGACAGCCGCGACCGCAACAACACCCTGCCGCCCATCACCGGCCCCGACACCCGGGACGGAGGCGACAGGCTGTTCGGCGAGGACGGCAACGACACCATCGATGGCGGTGCCGGCGACGACGTGATCGACGGCGGCTCCGGCGACGACCTGATGCGCGGCATGGCCGGCGTCGACATCTTCCGCGGCGGCGACGGCAACGACACGGTCGATTTCAGCATGGAGAGCCCGTTCCAGCTGCTGGTCAACCTGGTCACCAACGTCGCCAGCGGCGGCACCGCCTCCGGCGACACCTTCTTCAGCGTCGAGAACCTGATCGGGTCGGACGACCGCATCGACCGCTTCGTCGGCAACGATTCCGACAACTACTTCCTCGGCCTCGGCGGCGGCGACGTCCTCAGCGGCGGCAACGGCGACGACGTGCTGGAGGGCGCGCGCGACGGCGATGTGCTGAGCGGCGACGCCGGCGACGACCGGCTGATCGGCGGCGCCGGGGCCGACTACCTGGACGGCGGCGACGGCATCGACACGGCGGACTACACGCTGGACGAGCGGCAGCCGATGTTCGGCCCGCCGCGGACGCCGGCCACCGAGGGCGTGACCGTCAACCTGCAGGACGGCACCGCCAGCGGCGGCGACGGCGAGGGCGACACCACGACCACGCACCAGTTCGACCGGCTGGTGAACATCGAGAACGTGATCGGCTCGAAATTCGCCGACACGCTGATCGGCAACACCGGCGTCAACGTGCTGTCCGGCGCCGCGGGCGACGACACCCTGGCCGGGGGCGGCGGCAAGGACACGCTGGATGGCGGCGCCGGCCTCGACATGGCGGCCTATTACGGCAGCGCCACGGGGGTCAACGTCTCCCTCGGGGATGCCGCCTCGCATGAGGAGACCTTCATCTCGATCGAGGGCCTGGCGGGCTCCGGCCACAACGACACGCTCACCGGCGACGCCGGCGACAACAGGCTGGTGGGCCAGGGCGGCGACGACACCCTCAAGGGCGGCGCCGGGAACGACACGCTCGACGGCGACTTCATCCCCTTCCCCGTGACCGGCGTCGGCACCGGCAACGGCTACGCCACGCTGGGGACGGGCGCGACCAACAACTCGATCGCCGCCGCCTTCGACCTGACCGCCAACTTCTCGCTGGCGGCCGATGCCGACATCGTCGACGCCACCACCCTGGCGCATTCGACGGTGACCGCCACCGGCAACGGCCAGGGCGGCTACTACAAGCTGACGGTCAACGCCGGCACGGTCATCACCCTCGATCTCGACCACACCGCGGGCGGGCTGGACGACAGCTACATCTGGCTGATGCGGGCCGACGGCACCGTGATCGCCGAGAATGACGACGCGGGCAACGACCCGGGATCGAGCGTCAGGACCGATTCCGGCCTCAGCTTCAAGGTCGGCGAGACCGGGACCTACTACATCGTGGTCGGCCATTACGACAACGACACCGGCGAGCCGGAGCAGACGGTCCCGACCGGCGGCTCCTACGAGCTGAACGTCTCCGTCACCCCGCCCCCGCCGGTGATGCCGAATATCGGCGCGGCCGGGAACGACACGCTCGAGGGCGGCGCCGGCGACGACACCCTCTATGGCCGCGCCGGCGACGACGTCCTCCGCGGCGGTGCCGGGGCCGACCAGCTCGACGGCGGCGACGGCAGCGACCGGGCCAGCTATTTCGGCGCCACCGCCGCGGTGACGGTCAATCTCGCGACCGGAATCGGCCATGGCGGCGAGGCCGAGGGCGACACCTATGCCGGCATCGAGAAGGTCAGCGGCGGCAAGGGCGCCGACACCATCATCGGCAATGCCGGCAACAACGACTTCTGGGGCTTCGAGGGCAACGACACGCTCGTCGGCGGCGGCGGGCAGGACACCCTGTCCGGCGGCGCCGGGGCCGACCGGTTCAGCTTCTCGGCGATCGGCGACAGCCGTGTCGGGGCGCAAGCCGACCTGATCACCGACTTCAGCCATGCCGAAGGCGACCGGGTCGATCTCTCCGGGATCGACGCCAACACCGGCGCGGCGGGGGACCAGGCCTTCAGCTTCCTCGGCGCGGGGCTCTACACCCACCATGCCGGCGAGCTGCGTTTCGCCCATCTCTCGTCGACCACGACCACCATCGCCGGCGACATCGACGGCGACGGCGTGTCGGACTTCCACATCACGCTGCGGGGCAATCTCGCCCTGGTGGCGGCCGACCTCGTGCTCTGAGCACGGGCCGGACACGGACCCGATAGCCGGCATCCGGGTGAGGACCGAAGGCCTTCCCCGGATGCCAAGACCTGAAGGAGGCGGCGATGGCCATCGCCGCCTCCTCGCATTTCGGCGGGCAGCGGACCGCGCCGGAGCGGCGTCACGAAAATTTCACCACCCCGGGATGGCACGACACGCGGCGTCCTCGATAGGACAGGAAGGATAACGCGCGCCGAATATCCAATTTCTTAAGCCCGGAGCAGCCCAGATGGCCGGCATTGGCGTCCCGACTCGCCCGTCCCATCGTCTCGCCGCCGCCCCATCGATGCCCGGCCTGCTGCCGCGGCGGCTGCGGCTGGGCTGCAGCGCCCTCGCCCTCCTCGCCGGGCTGGCG
>NZ_JANX01000491.1 GCF_000767795.1 Inquilinus limosus MP06
GCCAGGGCGTCATAGGCGGCCAGCGCCGCCGCGGTGACGATCTCGTTCACGGTCGCGCCCATCTGCACCACCTGCGCCGGCTTCTCCAGCCCGCACAGCAGCGGGCCGATCAGCGAGGCGCCGGCCAGCTTCTGGATCATCTTGGCGCCGATATTGGCCGCGTTCAGCGCCGGCATGATCAAGAGGTTGGCCGGGCCGGACAGTCGGGCGAAGGGGTACAGCCGCTTCATCAGCGCGTAGTCCAGCGCCACCTCGGCGGTCATCTCGCCATCATATTCGAAATCGACCCCGCCGGCCTTGGCGCGGGCGTCCATGATCGTCACCGCGTCGCGGATGCGCTGGGTGAACTCGCGCATCGGCTGGCCGAAATTGGAGGAGGAGACGAAGGCCAGGCGCGGCTCGTGCCCCAGCGCCCGGGCCTTGGCGGCGGCCTGCAGGGCGATGTCGACCAGCAGCTCCGGGTCCGGGCGCTCATGCACCGTGGTGTCGGCGATCAGCACCGTGCCGCCGCGCACCGTCAGCATCGACAGACCGAAGGGCACATGCTCCGGCGCCGGGTCGATCACCCGGGTGATCTCCTCGAAGCAGGTGGTGAAGTTGCGGGTCAGGCCGGTGACCATGGCGTCGGCGTCGCCATGCGCGACCATGCAGGCGGCGAAGATGTTGCGGCCCTGGTTGACCATGCGCGCCACATCCCGCTGCAGCAGCCCCTGGCGCTGCAGCCGGCCGTAGACGAAGTCGATATAGCGCTCATTGTGCCGCGACAGCCGGGCGTTGTGGATCTCCAGCTCCGCCACCGTCGCCTCGGGCAGGCCGATCCGGGCCATGGTCTCGCGCACCCGCTCCTCGCGGCCGATCAGGATCGGCGTGCCGTAGCCCTGGGCGCGGAAGGCGATGGCGGCGCGGATCGTCCGCTCCTCCTCGCCCTCGGCGAAGACCACGCGGGTCTCGGCCGACGCCACCTTGTCGAAGATCAACTGCAGCTTGTCCGCGGTCGGATCCAGGCGGCGGCGCAGGCTCTGGCGATAGGCGGCGACATCGGTGATCGGCTTGCGGGCGACGCCCGATTCCATCGCCGCCTGGGCCACCGCCAGCGGCACCTCCTCGATCAGCCGCGGGTCGAACGGCACCGGAATGATGTAGTCCGGCCCATAGCGCAGCCGGCGGCCGGAATAGGCGCTGTCGACCTCGTCCGGCACATCCTGCCGGGCGAGGCGGGCGAGGGCGTGGGCCGCGGCCAGCTTCATCGCCTCGTTGATGGTGCGGGCGCGGACATCCAGGGCGCCGCGGAAGATGTAGGGGAAGCCGAGGACGTTGTTGATCTGGTTCGGATAGTCCGACCGGCCGGTGGCGATGATCGCGTCGCGGCGCACGGCGCGGACCTCGTCCGGCGCGATCTCCGGGTCCGGGTTGGCCAGGGCGAAGATGATGGGCTTGTCGGCCATCGACTTCACCATCTCCTGGGTCATGGCGCCCTTGACCGAAAGGCCGATGAAGACGTCGGAGCCCTTGACCGCATCGGCCAGCGTCCGGTGCGGCGTGTCGACGGCATGCGCCGCCTTCCACTGGTTCATTCCCTCGGTGCGGCCCTGCCAGACCACGCCCTTGCTGTCGCACAGGATGATGTTCTGCGCCGGCACGCCCAGCGACTTGAACAGCTCGACGCAGGCGATGGCGGCGGCGCCGGCGCCGTTCAGCACCATGCGCACGTCGCCGATGCTCCGGCCGGTCAGCTCCAGCGCGTTGATCAGCCCGGCGGCGGCGATGATCGCCGTGCCGTGCTGGTCGTCATGGAACACCGGGATATCCAGGAGCTCGCGCAGCCGCGCCTCGATCACGAAGCAGTCCGGCGCCTTGATGTCCTCCAGGTTGATGCCGCCGAAAGACGGGCCCAGGAAGCGCACGCAGTTGACGAACTCGTCGACGTCGCGGGTGTCGACCTCCAGGTCGAAGCCGTCGACATCGGCGAAGCGCTTGAACAGGACGGCCTTGCCCTCCATCACCGGCTTGCTGGCCAGGGCGCCGAGGTCGCCCAGCCCCAGAACCGCGGTGCCGTTCGAGATCACGGCGACGACATTGCCCTTGGCCGTGTAGTCGTAGGCCGTGGCCGGATCGGCATGGATCCTCAGGCACGGCGCCGCGACGCCCGGGGAATAGGCCAGCGACAGGTCGCGCTGGGTGGTCAGCGGCTTGGTGGCGCTGATCTCCAGCTTGCCGGGGCGGCCCTGGGCGTGCAGGGCGAGGGCATCGTCGTCGAGCGAGGTCTTGGTTGTCATTGTTATCCGGCGGCGCAACGGGACGGGCCGAGTAATGGACCCTTCGGCGGGACGGACCGTCAAGCCCCTCTGGCAAGACCCTTTCGGAATTCCCAAACCGTCATTGCGAGCGCAGCGAAGCAATCCAGGGCCAGTACGAACCGGCCCCTGGATTGCTTCGTCGGCTTCGCCTCCTCGCAATGACGACAGGAAGCGGATCTTCTGAAGGCCGCGCTGACTGTCCGACTGTGGCTTCGGTGCAACGCCGCGCCATCTTCGCGCGACCTCTTGAAAAGCCGCTTGCGCAGCGCAACGGCGATCCCGTACTCCTTGGGACCACTCCAATTCCAGGGAGGATCGTGCAATGACCTTCGCTTACAGCCTCCGCGGCATGGCCGCCTGAGCGTCTGCACGATCAGTTCTCGTCGACTCACGACCTGACATTTTCCCTGCGCTGACCTGATCGCTGCCGACACGCCGGACGACCCTCACGGGCCGCCTCCGACGACTCCGCATCCGATCGTCCCTTCAACCGTCCACCCCCATTCCGCCCGGCATCCCGCCTGGCGGAGTCGCCCCGTCCGACTCCCCATGGGCCTGGCCCTTGGCGGCCGGACGGTTTTCCCCACCTCCAGATCTGTTGGAGATCATCATGCACATCTCGACCGAGAAGCGTGCCTTCCGTCCGTCCCTGTCGCTCGTCGTCGTCGCCTTCGCGGAGCTGGGTCGCGTCCTCGTGACGCCGCGCCGGAAACCCCGCGATACCGACTCGCTGAGCGAGCATCTGAGACGCGACGTCGGGCTACGATCTTGATACGGGAGCGGGGCGGGGCCTTCGGGTTCCGCTCCGCCGCCTCCCGTCCTTAGATCGACCGCCGTCCATTCGCCTCGGCCGGGCGCGACCGCATGTCGCCGCCCGGGCAGCGGGCATCCGACGTTGGATAGGACTATAATCATGTACGCATATCGTGCGCCGCCCCAGCCGGCCGCGCCCGCGGTGCGGCTTGTCCCCCTGGTCACCGTGCAGGACCGGGCCGTGTTCGGCTCGCTCCGCGTCGCGCCGGGCCAGGCGGGATTCGTCGCGGCCAATGCGGACTCCATTGCCGAGGCCGACGACTCGCCCTGGTGCGTGCCGCTCGGCGTCTGCGACGCCGCGCATGGCGGGCCGGTCGGCTTCGTCATGCATGCGCTGGACCCGCAGGACGGCCATCGCTGGATCTACCGGCTGATGATCGACGCCCGCTACCAGGGCCGCGGCTTCGGCCGCTCCGCCCTGCGGGCGACGCTGGGCATCCTCGACCGGCTGCCCCGCGGTGAGCGGGTGCTGCTCGGCGTGGTGCCCGGCAATACCGCCGCCCGCCGGCTCTACGCCTCCGAAGGCTTCGTCGAGACCGGCGAGACCCTGGGCGACGAGCTGGTGCTGCAGCGGGTCCTGCACCGAGTCGAGGCCGCCTGACCGGCGGCCTCGGCTTTCCCTTTCGTCTCGGGCCGGTTGAACCCAGCCATCGGCGCAACCGCGTTCCGGCTTCGTCCCTTGCGTGCTAGGGTCCGCGCTTCGCCGATCCGATCCCGCTTGCCGTGCCGACAGCCTTGCCCGACAGCAGCACCCCCGCGACGACCGACAGCCCCGTCACGCCGATGATGGCGCAGTATCTGGAGGCCAAGGCGGCCCATCCGGACTGCCTGCTGTTCTTCCGCATGGGCGATTTCTACGAGATGTTCTTCGACGACGCGGTCAAGGCCGCGGCGGCGCTCGACATCGCCCTGACCAAGCGCGGCCAGCACCAGGGCGAGGACATCCCGATGGCCGGGGTGCCCGCCCACAGCCACGAGGCCTATCTGGCCCGGCTGATCCGCCAGGGCTTCCGCGTCGCCCTGTGCGACCAGACCGAGAGCCCGGAGGACGCGAAGAAGCGCTCCGGCAAGACCCTGGTGCGGCGGGAGGTGGTGCGCATCGTCACCCCCGGCACCGTTACCGAGGATGGGCTTTTGGAGCCTCGCGCCGCGAATCACCTCGTGGCGCTGGCCGATGTCGCCGGCACGCTCGCCATCGCCGCGGTCGATATCTCCTCCGGCGAGCTGGTGACCGAGCCGACGGCGCCCGACCGGCTGGCCGCGGCCCTGGCCCGCTTCGACCCCAGCGAGATCCTGCTGCCCGAGCGGGTGCTGCAGAACCCGGAGCTGTTCGAACTGCTGGGCGAATGGAAGATGCGGCTGACGCCGCAGCCCAGCGCCCGCTTCGACAGCGAGAATGGCCGGCGCCGACTGCAGGACCTGTTCCATGTCGGCACGCTCGACGCCTTCGGCAGCTTCGAGCGCGCCGAGGTGGCGGCCGCCGGCGCCCTGGTCGACTACATCCAGCTGACCCAGAAGGCGCTGCCGCGGCTGTCGCCGCCGCGCCGACTGCCGCGCGGCGCGGTGATGGAGATCGACGTCGCCACCCGCCGCAACCTGGAGCTGACCCGGACCCTGTCGGGCGACCGCCGCGGCAGCCTCCTGGCCGCGATCGACCGCACCGTCACCGGCCCCGGCGCCCGCATGCTGGCCTCGCATCTGGCGGCGCCGCTGACCGATCCCGAGGCGGTGGCCGGGCGGCTCGACGCCGTGCAGGCGCTGGTCGAGGAC
>NZ_JANX01000492.1 GCF_000767795.1 Inquilinus limosus MP06
ACGAGCTGCCGATGGACCTGGCGCCGGCCGAGCCCGGCAAGGCCCGCAGCGACGCCGCCGAAGCCGATATCGCCCGCGTCACCGCGATCTGGCGGCAGTGCCGCGAGGCGGCCGGCGCCGAGGGCCCGTTCCTGTTCGGCGGCTTCGGCGCGGCCGACTGCATGTATGCGCCGGTGGTCCTCCGCCTCGACCGCTACCGGGTGCCGCTGGACCCGGTGTGCCGGGCCTACGCCGACGCGGTGCTGGACCTGCCGGCGATGCGGCGCTGGATCGAGGCCGGCATGGCCGAGCCCTGGGTGCTGACGTTCTGAGAGACCGTTTGGAATGCGCTGGCGCGGCCGTCTGACGGCGGTTTCTCCGCTTCCGGTGCTCACGCACCTATGTGCGCTGCGCTCCGGTTCTCGAAACCGCCGCCAGCCGACTCACGCCAGCGCATTCCAAACGGTCTCTCATACTGCCGCCTCACCCGATCACCTCATAGCCGTCATTGCGAGCGCAGCGAAGCAATCCATGCAGCCGCCCTTGCGGGACGATGGATTGCTTCGTCGGCTTCGCCTCCTCGCAATGACGAGGAAGGACGGATGTCTGCCTGCGGGACTCAGCCCTTGCCGATATCGCCCAGATCGTAAGGCGTGGTCTGGTACAGCTGGTTGATCCAGTTGCCGAACAGCAGATGGGCGTGGCTGCGCCAGCGGTTCTGCGGGCGGCGCTCCGGGTCGTCGCCCGGGAAGTAGTCATGCGGCAGGGCGATCGCCTTGCCGGCGGCGACGTCGCGGAAATACTCGTCGCCCAGCGTGTCGGTGTCGTACTCGACATGGTTGAACATGTGCAGCGACCGGTGGCCGGGATCGTCCAGCAGGCACAGCCCGGCCTCGTCCGATTCCATCAGCACCTTCATGCCGCTGGCGGGTGGCAGGTCCTCGCGCCGGTTCTCGGTCCAGCGCGACACCGGGATGGTGAAGTCGTCGGAGAAGCCGCGCAGATAGGGCGAGGCCGGCTCGACGATGCGGTGGCGGTACACGCCGAACTTCTTCTGCGGCAGCCCGTGCTTGGGCACGCCGTGGAAATGGTGCACCGCCGCCTGGGCGCCCCAGCAGATGTTGAAGCAGCCATGGACGTTGGTCTGCGTCCAGTCGAAGACGCGGCGCAGCTCGTCCCAATAGGTCACCTGCTCGAACGCCATCGTCTCCACCGGCGCGCCGGTGACGATGAAGCCGTCGAACTTCTCCGCCTGCACGTCCTCCCAGTCCCGGTAGAAGGACAGGATGTGGTCGGCCGGGGTGTTGCGCGGCACGTGGTTGGTCATCTTGACCAGCGTCAGCTCGACCTGCAGCGGCGAGGCGCCGAGCAGCCGGGCGAACTGGGTCTCGGTCTTGACCTTGTTCGGCATCAGGTTCAGCAGGCCGATCCGCATCGGGCGGATGTCCTGGCGCACGGCCTCGGCCTCGGCCATCACCATGACCCCTTCCGCTTCCAGCACGGAACGGGCGGGCAGATCGTTCGGAATCTTGATCGGCATAGTTCGGTCTGGTTCCACGCGTCGCGGGCAGGACCGAATCTGTGATGGACCCGTTTGGTTGTCGGTTCGACCACATCCCCCCTCTCGGGGGCGCCACCTTGCTCGGGAAGCAGGTTGGCGTCGGGCAGTGCCCAACTCCTGATGTGCGACCAGTTCTACGGGGTCCGCCGGGACATTTCAACTGGATGAATGCGCGGCGACATCCGGTCCGTCCGGCTCCGCCTCGGGCGGCCCGCCGGGCCTCGTCTCAGGGAGTCGCCTTGGCAGGCAGGCTCAGCATCGCATTCTCGGCGTAGTAGCGGGCGGCGCCGGGGTGCAGCGGCACGCCCAGGCCGCGCGCGGCGCCGTCGAGCGAGATCTCCTTGCCGCGCGGATGGCCGGCCGCCAGCAGCTCCAGCGTCGATTTCTGCCACAGGGCGCGGGTGATCTCGTAGACCGTGGCCTCGGCCACCTTCTCCGCCACCAGCCAGATCGCGCCGACCGACAGGCCCGGCACCTCGGCGGCGACGCCGTCATAGAGGCCGGCGGGGATCGGCTCCTGCGCGAAGAAAGGCACCTTGGCGACCAGCGCCTCGGCCTCCGGCCCCGCGATCGGCAGCAGCCGGATCGGCCGGCGCCGCGCCAGGTCGGCGATCACCCCCAGCGGCGGCCCGCCGGTCATCACCATGGCGTCCAGCCCGCCTTCGGCCAGCAGGTCGGCCGAGGGCTCCGGCCGTTCATAGACCTCGGTCACGTCGGTCTGCTTCAGGCCGTAGGCGCCCAGGATCTGGCGGATGTCGTAGATGGTGCCGGAGCCTTCGGCGCCGACCGAGACGCGCTTGCCCTTGAGGTCGGCCACCGATTGCGCCGGGCTGTTCGCCGGCACCACGACATGGACGAATTCGGAGAAGAGATGGGCGATGGCGCGCAGGCTGGTCACCGGCGGCTCGCCGGCGAAGGGCCCCTCGCCGGTATAGGCGGCGAAGGCGACATCGGCCTGGGACAGGCCGGACTCGAACTCGCCGTCGCGGATCCGCCGGATGTTGTCGATCGACCCGGCGCTGGCCTGGGCCACGGCGATCAGGCCGGAGACGCCGCAGCTGCCGCCGGCGCTGCCGCAGGGCGGCAGGCCGGGGGGGCCGGAGATGGCGCCGGCAATGATGCCGCCGATCGGGAAATAGGTGCCGCCGGTGGTGCCGGTGCCGATGCGGAAGAACACCGGGTCCTGCGCCTGCGCCCGCGCCGATCGCATGCCCCCCAATTCCACCGTGCCGAGCCCCGCCGCGGCCATCCCCGCGGCCGGAAGCACGGTGGTCAGCAGGCGGCGGCGGGTCAGCATGGCGGGTCCCCTCAGGCGGCGTCGCGCAGTGTCGGCGGCGTCTCGTCCGGCGCGCGCGGATCGAGCTCGGCCGCGGCCGGCGTGGTGGTCGGCGCGACCGAGACGAAGCTGCCCTGCTCCTCGTTCGGCTTCGCTGCGCGGCGAGTCATGCGGTAGACGGTGAACAGCGCCAGCAGCGCCGCCACCGTGCCGGTCCAGGCGAACAGGCCGGACGGGCCCAGGAGCTGCATCACCCGCGACGCCATGATCGGCCCGAACACCGCGCCGGTGCCGTAGCACAGCAGCAGCCCGGCGGCGGCGGGCACCAGCTGCTCCGGCTCCATGAAGTCGTTCGCGTGGCTGAGGCTGAGCGGGTAGATAGTGTAGGACAGTCCGCCGAAGGCGGCGAGCAGCACCAGCAGCAGCGTCATCGAGGTGCCGCCGAACAGCGCGAGCGCGGCGCTGATCAGGGCCAGCGCGATGGTGATGCCGAGGAACACCTGACGCCGGTCGAAGCGGTCGGACAGCCGGCCGACCGGATACTGCAGCAGGAACCCGGCGAAGATCGCCGTCATCATGAAGCCGGCGATCCAGTCCGGCGACGGGTCGATGGTGCGGGCATAGACCGGCCCCATGCCGGAGAAGGCGGCGCTGATCAGCCCGACCGAGACGCAGCCGGCGACGCCGAGCGGCGAGATCGCGATCAGGGCGCGCAGGCCGAAGCGCTTGACCTTGATCACCGGCGGCGTCTCGACCGGGGTCAGCGACAGCGGCACCAGCGACAGCGACACCAGCATCGCCACCACCGAGAACAGGGCGAAGCTGGCCGGGTCCATCACCGTCAGCCAGGGCTGGGACAGGCCGAAGGCGGTGTAGTTCACCGCCATGTAGGAGGACATCACCCGGCCGCGCACGGCGTTGGAGGCGCGGGCGTTCAGCCAGCTTTCGATGATGGTGAACAGCACCGCCATGCTGATGCCGGTGATCAGGCGCAGCGCCGCCCAGACCACCGGGTCCACCCACAGCGCGTGGAACAGCGCCGCGGCCGACGCGATGGCGGCGAAGGCGGCGAAGGTGCGGATGTGCCCGACCAGCAGCACGATCCGCGGGCAGATCAGCGTGCCCAGGGCGAAGCCGCCGGAATAGAAGGCCAGCACCAGGCCGATGGTGCCGACGCCGAAGCCGTCCAGGTCCATCCGCACCGCGACCAGCGTGCCGAACAGCCCGTTGCCCATGATCATGATGGCGGCGCTGAGCAGCAGCGGCGCCACGGCCAGGAGGACCGAGCCGAGGGAGGGTGGCGGAGAGGCGGAATCGGTGGCGGCCATTCACGTCCGTTCTAGGTCGGGCGAAGGGCCGGGGCCAGGGAAGATTCGTGACGTTTTCAGGGCAAGCCCGCCCCCTGGTCTCCGCCCGCAGATAAGGTGGTGCGGGGGCGCCGCCACGGCCAGCCCCGTCGCCTCGATTCAGCCGCCGCGCTTCGGCCGGTAGAAGACGTGGTCGCCGATCGAGGCGGTGCGGCGGAAGCGGTTGGTCCAGGCCGGCATGCCGCGGCCCAGCGCCCGCATCGCCGCCGGGGCGAAGAAGTACTGGGCGCCATCGGTCGGGTCGTCGGCGAAATAGCCGTCCAGCATCTGCCAGACCACGAGGCGCGCGGTGCGCTGCAGGATCTCGTCCTGCGCGCTGAGCGGCGCCGGGAACTGCGGCATCGCGCCGCCCCGCACCGCCTTGGCGAAGGCGCGGAAGCGCGGGCGCTGCAGCGGCTCGAACTGGCCCGGATCGGCCAGGACCTCGCACGGCGTGTCGCCGAAATCATCGGCCACCGCGATGCGGTTCATGACCACCCAGACCACCGCCGCCATGCCGCGCGTACCCTGGTTGCCGGCCTCGGTGTAGGCGGTGAAGGCGAGGCAGCGCAGCGACCGCTCCGCCTTGGCCGGGTCGGCCGGCAGGGGCACGCCGCCGATGCTCAGCGGTCCGCTGCCGACCCGCCGCAGCAGCGGCGAGGGCTGGTCGACCGCGACGCCGCGGCCGGAGACGAAGACGGAGCA